>NZ_JAHDSX010000047.1:0-17226 GCF_020969955.1 Allobaculum fili
CCCCCCCCCCCCCCCAGAAATCCAGTCTGTATCCAGCACCGATCGAACACAGATCCAGAACAACAGTGCCATTTATCGCAAAGATCCCAGTCCATACGGGGCACTTTGTCATTTCTCCCTTAAAGGAATACAATCTCGAAATATCGGCTCGCTTTTCAAAAGAAAAGCGGGATTTCGATTGCCTGTTCGAGGATCAATCCAGCCTCGAAACATACCCGTTCAAAACGCTGCGCAGGGCCGTCTGGTCCAGAACGCGTAAACCATAAAGCAGAACATCAAAGATAAACAGAACACAAACAGAAAACAAAGACAGGAGACTACTGTGAGCATAAAAATTAAACCCGCCTGGCATCTTCCAGATGCTAAAAAAGCGGCCAGACGCATCGAAAAAAGCTCCCCGACCTATCGTGGCATGGAACTGAGCGATGCCCAGAAGCAGATCGGCCAGAATAAAACGTATTTTATTTCCACCTACGGCTGTCAGGCCAATGAGCGCGACAGCGAAAACCTCGCCGGCATTCTTGAAGCGTGCGGATACACCCCAGCTGCCGATTCGGCGAGCGCGGATCTGATTTTAATGAATACGTGCGGCATTCGGGAAAACGCGGCCAATAACGTTCTTGGCGAAGTCGGCTCGCACAAAAAGCACTTCAAATCCAAGCCGGATACGATCATCGGTGTCTGCGGCTGCATGGTGCAGGAAGAGCAGTTCACCCGCACGCTGCTCGAAAAATACCCGTGGGTTCATCTGATTTTCGGAACCCATAACTTCGCAAACCTTCCCGAATATCTCGAACGCGCCACAAACGGCGAAAAAGTCGTAGAAGTCTACTCGCGCGAAGGCGAAATTTACGAAGACCTTCCCGAACATCGAAGCGGCCGCTACAAAGGCCTCATCAACATCATGTACGGCTGCGACAAGTTCTGTACGTACTGCATCGTACCGTATACGCGCGGCCGTCAGCGCTCCCGCTCGGCTAAGGATATCCTCGCGGAAATCGAAACGCTGAAAAAGCTCGGTTATAAGGAAATCACCCTGCTCGGTCAGAACGTCAATGCCTACGGGAAAGACCTGGATGGGGAAATGGATTTTGCGGGACTTCTCGAAGAAGCCGCCAAAACCGGCATCGAACGCATCCGCTTCATGACCAGCCACCCATGGGATTTCTCGCGAGAAATGATCGATGTCATCGCCCGCTACGATAACCTGCTGCCGTTCATTCATTTGCCTTTGCAGAGTGGCGACGATGAAATTCTGCGCCGCATGGGCCGTCGCTACACATCGAAGGAATACCTGGAACTGTATCAGGACATTAAGAAGAAAATTCCGGATGCGGCCATCTCGACCGATATTATTGTCGGCTTTCCTGGCGAGAGCGAAGAAGCGTTTGAACATACGCTCGATCTCGTACGCGCCTGCCGCTTTGACAACGCCTATACCTTTATTTATTCGCCAAGACCTGGAACGCCGGCCGCTAAGCTCGAAGACGGAACACCGCTTTCCGTCAAAAAGGAACGGCTGCAGCGCCTGAACGCGCTCTGGAATGAATTTGCGCTTGAAAACCACCAGAAATACATCGGAAAGACCGTCTCCGTTCTGGTCGACGGCCCGTCGAAAAAGAATCCGAACGTCTTCTCCGGCTACAGCCGTCACGGGATACCTGTAAACTTCTCCGCGGATCAGGCTCAGGAAGGCGATATCGTCGATGTCGTCATCACCGAAGCCCACACCTTCTCGCTCAACGGTCGTAAAGCGTAGGCCAGGACGGCGAATGTTATACTGTAAATAATAGAAAACGTTCAATTTGTACGAAATTTTTAGTATGCGAAAAATTTTCTGCCTCAACCGGCAGGAATCGCGCAATTGCGGAGGTGCCACAATATGGCAGAAGCAGAATTAAAAAAAGACGAAGTCGTTCGACTGTTTGCGCTGGGCGGGCTGGATGAAGACGGAAAGAACTTGATGGTCATTGAAATCAACGGTGATATGTACATCGTGGAATGCGGCCTGAAATTTCCGAACGATAATGCCAGTCTGGGCGTAGAATGCATCGTCCCCGACTTCTCCTATCTCAAGGAACACGAAAAACAGATCAAAGGCATTCTGATCACCCATGGCCATGACGACGTCATGGGCGCGCTGCCTTATCTTTTAAAAGAAATCAAAGCCGATATTTTCGTCAGCGACTTTACCGGCCGCGTAGTGGAGGAACTGCTGCGCAAAAACAAAATTACCGGCGTCAAGATCAAGACCGTCAAGCGGCAGGATACCCGGACAATCGGCGGAAGACAGGTCGTCTTCTTCCCGATTACCCACTCCTATCCGCAGACGTACGGTTTTGGCATCCGTACCGCCCATGGCTATATCGTCTACTCCGGCGAATTCATCGCCGACTACGACGACATTTCCCAGGCGTACCAGGGCGACTACTCCTTTGCGACCCGTTTTAAAAACGACGGCGTCCTCATCCTCCTGCAGGATTCCAAAGGCGCGGAACATGCCCTTCATACCTCGCCAAATCATCGGGTTACCCCGTATTTTGAAAAGGTACTCGACCAGCATGAAAAACAGCGGATTTTCGTGGAAATTTACACGCAGTCCGTTTACCGCATTCAGGAACTTATCCGCTGCTGCATCGCACGCAAGCGCAAGATGTGCTTCTATTCCGATGAGCTCAAGAAACTGATCGCCGGTCTGGAAAGCATTACCGATGCCGTTCCGTCTGAACTCGTTGTTCCGGTTTCCCAGATCGATCAGTGCGAAGATGTCGTGGTCATCATTTCCGGACAGGGAAGAGCCCTGTTCCAGCTGATGAGCAATATCGCCAACAACGAAGTCGACGATGTCGAATTCCACGATGACGATGTGATCGTCGTTGCTACCCCGCTCGTTCCAGGTGTTGAAAAAGACTTCAAGAGTATGGAAAACGACATTTACAAGCGTCAGGGTACGATCGTGAAAATCGACCGCAACGTTCTGGGCATGCATCCGTCCAAGGAAGATCTGAAGATGGTCATCTTTATGTGTGATCCGAAGTACTACATTCCGATCAAGGGCGCATACCGCATGTTGTGCGCGAACGCGATGCTGGCGGAAGAAATGAACATTCCCGCCGAGCGAATTGTGATTCTCGACAACGGCGAAATCGCCACCTTTATTAACGGCGAACTGCAGCCGGGTCTCGATACGATCGAACTGCACGAAACGCTTGTAGACGGCAACGCCAACTGGGACATGGCCGGCGTCGTTCTGAAAGACCGTGAAATTCTTTCGACCGACGGCGTCATGGTTCTGGCGATCGGTCTCGATTTCCGCACGAAGAAGATTATTAACGGACCGGACATTCAGACCCGCGGCCTCGTCTATGTACGCGATGCCGAGTACCTGACCCGGGAAGTGACCCGGATTATGGAAGACACCATTAAGGAAATGGTCGATGCCCATAAATACGACAATATGGAATGCCGCTCAATCATCCGCGAAAAAGTGGCCCGCTACGTCTTCAAGCAGACCGCAAAGCGCCCGATGATTTTACCGGTTATTCTCGAACTCAACCCCAAAGGAGCCCTTTAGAAAAAGCTGAAATCCAAAGATTTGGCAGATAATCCGAAGGAGTTTTCCCAAGGGATTTACTGAATCAAAACGAATGGAAAGAATGGATTGCGCGCAGGCAGTTTGTGCCGTACGCAATCCGTCTTTTTTTTCCGCTTTGATTCGTTATAAGATAAATACACTGCATTTACTCCACGCCTTTTTTCCTCAGTCGCAATGCAGGCTGAGGATATACAGAAACAGGGAATCTCTTTTTTCAGTTTCAAAAAGAGACGAAAAGGGCAGGGAAAATCGTCCTTATACCAAGAGGACTAAGAAAGGGAGGGACTATGGCTTCAAAAAAGAGTGCGTCCAGACGCAGCCCGTCTTCAAAAAAAACCTCCGCATCGTCTTCCAAGCGACAAACCGGGAAAACGTCTGTGTTTTCTCTGAATACGTTCTGGATCTGCGTACTGATCATCTTCTCGTGGGTGATCTGTACGATGGTTCTGTTTTCCTTAGGCCTGGTCGGCAGCTTTTTGCAGGAAGTGCTTCAGCTGCTGGTCGGCAGCTTCTCCTATGGCCTGCTCATTTTTTTCATGGGCTATGGCCTGTACTGGGTCCTGACGCTGGGCAAGAAAAAAGTATCCGTTCGCATGATGGTCGGCTTTGGCTTTCTGGCGGCGTTCTGGATGATGACCAACGGTCTCCAGCAGGTGACCGACACGAACGTTACCCAGCCGTTTTCCATTCTGGTGGCCAGTCTCGGCCAGTTTGGATCGATGAGCTTTACGAGCAGCTGCGGCCTTCTCGGTGCGCTGCTGGCTACCGTGTTTTCCATGTTTTTCTCGCGAACCGGAGCGATGTTCTTTGATTTCGCGTTTCTGATTCTGGGCATTTTACTGATCGGCTGGAACTGGTGGCGTCTGCTGCTGACCGATCGAAAGCCCAAAGAAGATACCGATACGGAAAAAGGATTCCAGGGCGTCCGCCGCACTTCGCTTGGAGGTCTGCTGCGCTGGCCCAAAAGCGATCTCGATGAAGAGGACGTCCCTAAAAAAGAAGAACCGAAAAAGCGTCCGCCCCGTCAGCCGTATGGACAGGCCCCGCAGCCGGAAACCGTGCAAGCCGATGCTTCCCCAGACGATCTTGTTGAATCGACCCGCCTGCAGGGACAGGGCCAGCCCGATCTGACAGGCGGCTCCCTGACGGAAATTGGCCCAGACGGCTATTCCAATGAAGAGTACGATGAGCAGGATGAGGAAACCATTTCCGATCGTGTTGGTGGCTGGCTCCATCACAGAACGGCTTCCCGTGCCGCTCGTTCAAGAGCCGGAATGGCCAAAAACAAACCGCAGCGAAAAGGCATCGCGGGCTTCTTTGGCCGGATCGCCGATTTTTTCTCCAGTCTGCATCACCGCATTCTCGACTGGGTCACCCTTTCGAATGTGGATAAAGACTACGACGAAGAAGGCAATCCGATTCTTCTTCGCTATGACGATCGCAATGACGCGTCCATGCAGGGCCGTCCAATCGACAAGGACGAACTCCAGCGTCTGTATGACGAAAACGGAGAGTACATCGAGAAGGGCAGATCCCATCCCAGCGCCTTTTCCATGAATGGTCTTGTCGAACAGCGTGCGTATTCGGATCTTGTCGCCGACCCGGATTTTGTGGAAGCATCCACTTCGGCCGATCCTGCCCCGGTTCTGGAGATGGCCGAGGAACAGACAAGAGAAACCGACATTCGTCAGGGTCGGCTTCCCAGCCGCGCCGCGCGTCGCCGCCAAAGAGAAGCGGAGATGCGCGCATCCAGTCGGCTCGATGGAACTGCGCAGCCCGTCACAGCGGCAGGACAGCGGACTGGACAGATGGCCGCACAGGCCATGCAGCTTGCCCAGACGGGTCTGAATGCGCAGTCGCAGAGTCAGAATGCGGCCGCAGCGGCACTTGGCGCTGCAGCTGCAGGTGCCGCGGCTGGTGTAACAGCCGGTGCGGGTGGCGCAGCAGCGGCTCAGAGCCAGAACAGTCGTTCCTCCGACTTTTCGGATGAATCGCTTTATGAAGATCCCCGAAACGAGGCCCCATCGGATTTGGCAAATGCCGAAAGACTGCCGCGCCGGCGCAGAACGCGCTCCGTGCAGGAAACGGCGCCCGATCTGAGCAGCTCCGCTGTAAACGGAACGGTCAAAGACATGACCGATCAGCTGGGCGAGGTAAAACCGTCCAGAAAAAAAGCGGCAGCTTCCAGCCGCACCCCGTCTTCTCGAGAAAACAAGCCGGTTCGCTACGAAGCCGAACCGCTGGATCTTTCCCCGAAAGCGGACGGCTATGTGCTGCCGCCGATCAGCCTGCTTCAGGAAATGAAGCAAAATCGAAAAAGCACTATCAACCAGAAAAGCGCCGCCGAACGCGGGGAAACGCTCATTCGCATCCTGCAGGAATTTGGAGTCGAAGCGAGTCTTGGCGAAATTCATATCGGTCCTTCCGTTACCGAATTTGAAGTCATTCCCGGACAGGGCGTTCGCGTCAACACGTTCGTGAATCTGCAAAACGACATCAAGATGGCGCTGGCTGCTAAGGACATCCGTGTCGAAGCGCCGATCCCCGGCAAGAGCGCGGTGGGTATTGAAGTGCCCAGCGAAGAAAAGACCACCGTCAGCATGCGCGAGCTCATCGCCGGCATTCCCAAATCGGAAGCCTCGCATCCGCTGCTCTTTACGCTCGGCAAGGATCTGATGGGCGAAAACATTTACGGACGACTCGATCGCATGCCGCACCTTCTGATCGCGGGCGCGACCGGTTCCGGTAAGTCCGTCTGCGTCAACTCGATCATCTGTTCGCTGCTCATGCGTACCCATCCCGATGAAGTGAAGCTTCTGCTGATTGACCCGAAAAAAGTCGAATTCACGCCTTTTAACGGCATTCCGCATCTGCTCTCGCCGGTTATCACCGATCCGGCGCTCGCTTCGGGCGCGCTCAAAATTATCGTCGACATGATGGATGAGCGCTATTCCCGCTTTGAAGCCGTACGCGTTCGCAACCTGGCCGGCTACAACGAATACGTTCGCCGCAACCCGAAAGAAGAGCTGCAGAAAATGCCGCGCATCGTCGTCATCATCGACGAGCTGGCTGACCTGATGCTTGCCGCCAGCAAGGATGTCGAACAGTCGATCCAGCGCATTACCCAGCTCGCCCGTGCCGCCGGCATTCATCTGATCGTCGCCACACAGCGACCCTCGGTCAACGTCATTACCGGCGTCATCAAAGCCAACATTCCAAGCCGTATCGCCTTCATGGTTTCCTCCCGACCGGACTCCCGGACGATTCTCGACCAGTCCGGCGCCGAGAAACTGCTTGGCTATGGCGACATGCTTTTCCTCGATAACGGCGCCACTTCGCCTAAGCGAATTCAGGGTGTTTTCATCCAGGATCAGGAAGTGGAAGCCATCTGCGACTACGTCCGCCAGCAGGCGCAGCCGGAATATGAGGAAACGTTCCTTCTGCTCAAGGAAACGAAAAACAATCCGATGGATGGCGAATCGTTTGAAGAAGACCCCTTGTATAATGAAATAAGAAATTTCGTTATCGTCAGCAAGAAAGCCAGTACGTCCCTGATCCAGCGGCGCTTTCGCATCGGCTACGCCCGCAGCGCACGCGTCATGGACCAGCTTGAAGCCAACGGCGTGATCGGCCCTTCGCAGGGAAGCCGACCCAGGGAGGTTCTTATCTCCAGCAGCGACGATATGGAGGAGGATTACGAATGAATCTGTTTTTAAAGACCGGCGAACCGATGAGCCAGTACGACTGCGTCTCCAGCATGGTTCAGCTAGGCGATTTCTTCTACCTTTCCGGTCAGATCGGAAAAGGATCCACGTTCCACGACCAGTGCGTTTCCGCCTGCTATGCGGTGACCGATGTCCTGCACCAGTTCGATCTGCGTTTTGATCACATTCTGAAATTCACCGTCTATCTGGTTGACATCGAACTGCGCGACAAGTTCCTGGAAGTCTTCAGCAATTTCGTCGATCAGCCTTACCCGGCGCTGACCTTCGTCGAATCGCCTCATCTTCCCGACGATGCCATGGTCTGCATCGACGGCTGCGGCGTAAACACGCTCCGTCATGAAAGAAGCATGTCCGACGCATACTGCGAAGACTGCGACGAATAAAGCATCAAAATAAATTTATACGCCTGAACCAAAATCCGCTCCGTACGCTTTCGCTCAAGTCCCTCCAGCAGGAGGCCATCGCGAAAGCGGATCCGGCAGCGGTTTTTTTGTGCGTCCCCCGACGGCTCGAGACTGAGAATGTTCGCCAGGCTGCAGTAGATCCGTTTCGGATCCTTTTGCGGCAGCAGCGGTACCCATACTTCGAGCGGCGAGAGAGAAACCAGAATCGGCAGAAACTTACGAGCGCTAAGATAAAATGCGGCGGCTTCCTTTCGTCCCTGCAGAGAACTGCCCGCCTGCAGACAGCGCGCATCCAGCCAGGCGTTTATCGTCGACGCCTTTTCCCGCACCACCTGATCCTGAAAATGAAGAAGCAGGCAGGAATGGAGGTAGTCGTACTCGATATAGTCGGCAAGCAAAGCAGGGGACGTCTTTGTCGAAACGTCCGGCCAAGGATCAACAAGACGGTAATTACCGTCCAAGCCGGACGGAGGGGAAGCCGGCTTTGGCCGGTACGAATACTGAAGAACGAAAGACAGGCGACTTTCCCGAATGCCGGCACCACCGGAAGCATTCGAAACGCCAGAAACACCAGAAAGGTCTGATCCAGAGGCCGAGGAGGCTTCGAGAGAAGCGAAAGCATTCGAATTCCGTTCAGATGAAGATCCAAAGAGATTCGGAATGCGCAGATGCAGAGTGCGTTCGGATCCGCCTGGACCGTTCGGGCCGTCCGGACGGTCCAGATCAAAATTCCCATGCAGAAAAACGGGAGGAAAGGAAGGCTCCAGGTCAGATCCGCCATAGCCTTCCACAGCCGGATCGTTCAGCATCATGGCCTCATCCGAATCCGACGATAAAGAATCGGGAAAAGATAAATTCAAATGGGATATGGATTCTTTCATAGCCTTGAGTGTGTCAGATAAGGATGCTTAAGACGTGACTTTTTGAAAACGTACGAAATCGCAAAGAAAAAGAGGCCGAAGCCTCTTTGAAAAATCGTAAATTGAAAGCTGCAGGCAAAAATCTGGAATTCTTATAAGAGCAGATTTGAATGCCTGCCGACAAAAGAAGGTCGAAACGCAATCCGATTTCGATTCCAATCCGTATCGCAGAAAGAAATCGCGGTAAGAAGAAATCGCGGTAGAAAAGGATCTAAGCCGTTTGAAACCGGACGGATATGAACTGGAGGTCGAAGCGATCCTTTCAGGATTCGAAAACCGGATCAGCCTTTGAGCCAGACGATGAATTCTCTGGCCTGAGAAGCGATGGCATCGGCTACGCCGTCTGGATCGGTAAACGAATCGGTGCTGAACTCTTCTGGAGTTAAGGCCAGACCGTATTCTTCCGGGCAGACTTTGACACCAAGCCGTTTGAGCAGAATGGCGAGCTGTTCGCGCGAGCCTTTGGCCGCCATACGGCCGCCGGCGCCGCTGATGGCCGCAGACTTTCCATAAAGAACGGAAGAAGCGCGCGTATAATCGGGAGCGGTCGGACGGCTCATCCAGTCGAGCAGGTTTTTGAGGACGCCTGTAATCATGCCGTTGTATTCCGGAGTAAAGAACCAGAGTCCGTCGGCTTCGCGAATTTCCTGACGAATGCGGGATACGCTTTCGAGTTCCGGGGCTTCGAGATCCTGATTGAACAGGGGAAGATCGCCATAGGGAAGGATGCTGGCTTTGATGTCCATAGCCTCCAGCGCCTTTTTGGCGTCCTGAGCGAGTTCCATGTTGAACGATGTACTGCGAAGGGATCCGCAGATGAGCAGAATTTTCATGTTGAAATTCCTCACTTTCAAGAAAGAAGTTTCTTCTGTCTTCTATTATTGCATGGCTGAATGCGCGAGCAGGGTATGCATCGACCGACAATCTCAGATTGGAAAGAATGCGCGAAGTATGGTAAGAAAGTATTTATGTCCAAAGGGAAAAAGGAGCGCAGAGGATGCGCACGTAGTAAGCCCGAACGCAAGACTGGAAGCCGCGGCTGAGCGGACGAATCGGTTATCAGGTGCGGTAAACATTTGGAATATCCTTTGTCGCAAGCCTATACGAAGAAGTTTTTTAAAAGACTCTGGGTGGAAAGAATGAAAAATATTGTTTACAATACATGCCTTTGGCATCGCCTCATTCCGGATCCATTTTTTTGAATGGGATACGGGAACATTCGATGGAATCGTTCAAGATATACCCAGCGCGTTCCAGTCGAAAATAAAATATTGAGACAAAAAAACCAAACCTACCATTTGGCCGGTATACAACCGGCTTTCATAAAGCAGAACTAGAAAAAGGGAGGAAGACTATGGCACAGACGCAATACGATGAAAATTCAATTGTCATTCTGGAAGGTCTTGATGCCGTTCGAAAAAGACCAGGCATGTATATCGGTTCGACGGATCGTCGGGGCCTTCATCATCTGGTCTGGGAAATTCTCGACAACTCCATTGACGAAGCCCTCAACGGCTTTGGAAACGAAATCATTGTGACCCTGAACAAGGACGGCTCCTGCAGCGTGGAAGACTTTGGACGCGGCATGCCGGTAGGCAAGCACAAATCCGGCAAGTCCGCTCTGGAGGTCATCTTTACCGTGCTCCATGCGGGCGGCAAGTTTTCGGATTCTTCCTATAAGGCTTCCGGCGGTCTTCACGGCGTCGGCGCGAGTGTAGTCAACGCGCTGTGCTCCTGGGTCAAAGTCGAAGTTAAGGACGGAAAGAACATTTACGAACTCGATTTCTCAAACGGCGGCCGTCATGTTGGCGAACTGAAAGTCATCGGCAAGACGAAGCAGACCGGATCGAAAGTAACGTTTCTTCCGGATCCGACGATTTTTAAGGAAAACCGTTTTTCCTACTCCCGCATTAAGGAGAGGGTACAGGAAGACGCGTTCCTGTTAAAAGGACTGAAAATCCGTCTGATCGATAAGCGCGAAAACCCGAAAGAAGACGAATTCGTCTACGAAGACGGACTTAAGGCGTTCGTCGAAGAGCTCGACGTCGATCACGATCCGATTTCGCCGGTCGTTTCCTTTGAAGGCGAATCCGGAGGCATCAAAGTGCAGGCCGCATTCCAGTACGTCGATACGTATCAGGAAAACATGCTTTCGTTTGCGAACATCGTTCGCACCCGCGATGGCGGAAGCCATGAAACCGGCGCAAGACAGGCACTGACCCGCGTGTTCAACGACTACGCGCGAAAAGTCGGCCTGTTAAAGGAAAAAGACAAATCCATGGAAGGCTCGGACATTCGAGAAGGACTGACCTTTGTCCTGCATACGGCTATTCCGGAAACGCTGCTTCAGTTTGAAGGGCAGACCAAGGAAAAACTGGGAACTCCGCAGGCCAAAGGTGCGGTCGACGCGATCGTCAGTGAAAACCTGCGCTACTTCCTCGAAGAAAACACCGATACCGCCGCTACGCTCATCCGCAAGATGATCAAGGCCGGTGCGGCACGAAGAGCGGCGCGCGAAGCGCGTGAAAAAGCCCGCAAGGGAAAAGGAAAAAATCGTTCGGAACAGATTATTTCCGGAAAGCTCGTGCATGCCCAGTCCAAAGATGCAAGACGCAAGGAACTGTATCTGGTCGAAGGCGATTCCGCCGGCGGTTCGGCCAAGCAGGGACGGGACTCGAAATATCAGGCCATTTTGCCGCTTCGAGGCAAAGTGCTCAATACCGAGCATGCCACGCTGGAACAGGTAGAGAAAAACGAAGAGCTCAACACCATCATTCATACTCTTGACGCAGGTGTAGGCAGCAGCTTCGATGCCGAAGATTCCAACTACCATAAAGTCATTATCATGACCGATGCCGACGATGACGGCGCGCACATTCAGAACCTGCTTCTGACGTTTTTCTATCGATTCATGCGCCCGCTCATCGAAGCCGGCATGTTATATATCGCCCTTCCGCCTCTGTATCGCATCGCGAAAAAGGATGAAGAGTACTATTTGTATTCCAACGAAGAGCTGGAAGAAATGAAAGCCAAATTCAAAACCGGCTATCACATCAGCCGGTATAAGGGTCTTGGTGAAATGAACGCATCCCAGCTCTGGGATACGACCATGAACCCCGAAACCCGAACCTTGCTGCGTGTTACGCTCGAAGACGGCCGCCTGGCCGAAAAGCGCGTAAGCGAACTGATGGGCGACCGTGCGGATCTGAGAAGGCAGTGGATCGAAGACAACGTCGTCTTCACTTTGGAAGATGACTTTAAGGAAGGAGAATAGCGGATGCCAAGAAAGAAAAAAGCAGCGGACGTACAGCCCGTTGAGCCAAAAGTCGTCGACTCGGCGCTTGAAGAAATTCTGGCCGACCGCTTTTCGCGCTATTCCAAGTACATCATTCAGGAACGCGCCCTTCCAGACGCCCGCGACGGACTGAAACCCGTACAGCGCCGTATTCTCTGGGCGATGGAAGAAGACGGCAACACTTACAACAAGCCGTATCGCAAATCCGCGAAAACCGTCGGTAACGTCATCGGTAACTATCACCCGCACGGCGACACGTCCGTATACGATGCCATCGTGCGCATGTCTCAGGATTGGAAGTCGGCGCTTCCGCTGATCGACATGCAGGGAAACAACGGTTCGATTGACGACGACCCCGCAGCCGCTATGCGTTACACGGAAGCCAGACTGTCTAAAATCGCCGGCTATCTCATGCAGGACATCGACCGGGAAACCGTCGACTGGTCGCCAAACTTTTCCGATGAAAAAATGGAGCCGACCGTTCTTCCGGCAAGATATCCGAATCTGCTCATCAATGGTATTACCGGTATTGCGGCCGGCTATGCGACTTCCATTCCGCCTCACAACTTTGACGAAGTCATTCAGGCCTCGATTTATCGTATCGACCATCCCGATTCGACGACGAAGGACTTAATGCAGTATGTGAAAGGGCCGGACTTTCCAACCGGCGGCATCATCATGGGCAAGGACGGCATTTTTCAGGCGCTCGATACCGGACGCGGCAAAGTCGTCATTCGCTCCAAAGCTGAAATCGTCGAAAGCAAGACGATCAACCAGATCGTCATTACTGAAATTCCGTATGAAGTAGTCAAGATCAATCTCGTAAAGCGGATCGATGAAATCCGTCTGAATGCCAAAGTCAGCGGCATGCTCGATGTCCGCGACGAAAGCGACCGGAAGGGACTTCGCATTGTCATCGACCTGAAAAAGGAAGCCAATGCGCAGGCCATTCTCAACTACCTGTATAAAAACACCGATCTGCAGATCAACTACCATTACAACGTCATCGCGATCGTCAACCGGACGCCAAAACAGCTCTCGCTGGGGGACATGCTGGACGCGTTTCTCGAACACCGTGAAGACGTCGTCATCAAGCGGACCCGTTTTGATCTGCGCAAGAAAAACGAGCGGATGCACATCGTTGAAGGTCTGATCAAGGCCCTCTCGATTCTCGATGAAGTCATCGCGACCATCCGCGCGTCCAAAGGAAAAGCCGATTCGAGAGCGAACATCATGAACAAGTTCGGCTTTAGCGAAGCGCAGGCCGAAGCCATCGTTACCATGCAGCTGTATCGCCTGTCCTCGACCGACGTCAAGGATCTCAAAAGCGAGTTCAGCCGCCTGAAAAAGGAAATCCGCGACCTCGAAAAGATTCTTAAGGATCCGAATGCCCGCAAGGAGCTGATGAAAGCCGAACTTCATGAACTCGAAGAAGAGTTTGTCATGCCGCGCCGCTCGCAGCTCGTCGAAGAAGTCGAAGATATCGTCATCAACGAAACCGACATGATCGCCGATGAACAGGTTGTCGCCATGATCAGCAGCCAGGGCTATTTCAAGCGCGTCCCGCTGCGCTCGTACGCCTCCAGCGACCAGAACAATCCGGCGCTGAAGGAAGGGGATCATCTCGAATACGTCGATCAGATTTCGACGCTCGACTCTCTGCTTTTCTTCACCAGCAAAGGCCGCATGGGTCTGATCCCGGTTTATCTGCTTGAAGAGAAAAAGTGGAAAGATCTGGGCGTTCACTATTCCTCCATGTACAAGACCGAAGTCAACGAGCGCATTTGCGCCGTCTATGCGATCCATGGAAAACCGCAGAACACCGATCTGATCATGATCTCCAAAAACGGACAGATCCGCCGCTCCCATTTCGATTGTGCGACACTCCCCTCCAAGGGAAGACTCGTAAGCACCATGGGACTTGGCGTTAACGATGAACTCGTCGAAGTGCTCGCCTCCGGCAAAGATGACGATGAAATTCTGATCGTCACCCGCCTGGGCAATGGCGTACGTCTGGAAACCAGTCAGATTCCCGTCGCCAAAGGCAAATCCAAAGGCGTACGCGCCCTTCGCCTGCAAAACGAAGACAGCGTGCTTGGCATGGGCCTGATGGATCAGAGTGATCTCGTCATCGAAAACAGTCAGGGCGAATTCAAGCGCATCGCGCTCGATCAGATCAATGCCTATAACCGCCCGTCCAAAGGCGATACCTTATTCCGAATCATCAAATCCAAACCCGTATCCGTGGAAGCTTTCCAGATCGTTTCCGCATCCGATCTTCTGCGCTTTGAAGGCATGCAGAGCGAACCCGTTGCGGTTCGTCTGCTTACCCGCAAGCCGCTCTCTTCCGGCTGGGCGTCTTCGCCTAAGCTCGATGAGCCAAAACCGCTTATCCGTCCCAATCGAAAACTCGAAAGCGGGACTCGCAAAGATGAAGAAGATACTGCAGACGAGAAACCGCAGCTTTCTCTCTTCGACAGTGTGGAGTAGAAGCCAGGCAGCTTAGCAAGGGCTGAACAGAACTGAATAGGACTGAATCGAACAGAATACAGTCGATCTAAACAGGTCCACAGTACACAGTACACAGGCAAAAAATCGGAATATCCCCCCCAGCAATCCGTTCAGAAAGGAACACTTTATTCCCGAATGGGTTGATCCAGGACAGATCGAAGTCGAATCCAGTCTGAAACGCCTGTTGATTAGATCTGTTACAAACCCAAACAAAAATCCAGTTCAGCCCCGTCTCTTTCACCCGCAGTCAGGCTGCAGAAGGCCATGACGATTCTCATGAAAGGCCATGAAAGAAAATTGAGGATATCCCTGGATTTGTGTAAAATATCAAGAGAAAAGAGGAGCGATACAAATGGACAATCTCTGGTCTTCTATCCTGTATGCGCTGGTTGGTGCATTAATCGGTGCAGTCATTACTTTCTTCCTGACCAAGCGCAAGTTTGAAAAGGACCTGAAAGAAAACCCGCCAATCAATGAGAAAATGATCCGTGCCATGTACCTTCAGATGGGAAGAAAACCTTCTGAAGCTCAGGTTCGCCAGATCATGAAAACTCTCAACCAAGGTAACGGGAAGAAAAAGAAGTAACAGAATTCAGACGAATTTATTTTCAGGAGATCTTCGGATCTCCTTTTTCTTTGGCAGGAAAACGTGTCGATGCGGCAGGAAGCAAGATTCAAAAATATACGGACGACGCAATACGCTCTGCTGTACAACCGCCTGTGCTCTCCCGTCTACACTCTTTCCGTAAAAAAGCGAACGCTTCAAGCTTACTTCAATCCTCTCAAAAAAAGGGGGGAGAGTATGGGCTGGACAAGCAAATCGCTGAGACTGGATCGGCTATGCTATATCCGATAGAAATCCGGCAATAGGACATACAGTCAGGCAGAAAGCAAAAGGAATAACTCCACATTTCAAGACATAATGATCAATAAATTTGTCAAAAATAACCAGATTCATTTTGTTTTATCCTATGTGATTATTTTTTTGAGTATGATTGTTTTAACTGCAGAATCCCGTTGAAATTTTCAAACAGACAGAACTTGGCCTGTTTTTGGGAGGTCAGGTATTCGTTTCCCGTCGGACAGTAACTTTCTCAGGCAGCTCAAATACTCTCGAAAGACAACACAGGACTCCTTTTCAGTTTGCCACGTGAAAACGGGTCGGGCAGGTTTTCTTCTCAAAAGAAAACGATGAGTTGAGTGCAGATCTTTGACATGACCTTGAGGGGAGCAGGGAATGATCAAAACAGCCCTTCTGAAAATGGATGAAACTAGAAGATCTATAGCCGCTGTTTCGAAGGGCGGATAGTCAAGACTGGGCTGTTTCTTGATTGCAGCCTGAATCCAAAATGGTTATCGGGTTTGAAGAATGGGGATAAGAAGGAGAAAACAGGATGAAAAAAGCATTAGTACTGCTACTGCCGGCGTTCATCATCGCAGGCTGCTCATCAGGAGAAGAAATGACGCTCCATCTCAGCTATGGAGATCGGACCGGCGTTTATTCTGGCGATATGAAAGATGGAATCCCAGATGGACAAGGGAAATTTACTTCGAAAAATGATGAAGGAGAAAGCTGGACCTATACAGGTACATTTAAGGACGGACATTTCGAAGGAGACGGTGAAACTGTCTGGAAAAGCGGGGGAAGAGAAGTAGGTACTTATGAGAATGACGTACTGGTACCTATGGAAGGCGATGAACTTAACGGTCTTTTCACAAAGACAGAAGACTACGTTGACCATTGCATTAAGATGAAAGCACAGTGCTTCACCAGTCCAGAAAAAGATGAGGACGGAAATTATATTGTTCAGGCGCATCCGATTATTGATGATGAGACTGCTGCCAATGATCTCTTATGGCTGTACGTGCCAGCCGGGGAATTTTCCATCAAGGCGGACAGTTATTTTGAATTTACCGGAAAGGTAGCTGATGAGGGAGAATCTCAAAATAACTTTGGATCGACGCTGACCGCTCCTGCCGTTGCGGTTACGGATTATCAGATTCTTGACTATAAAGACGCTTTATCTCCAACAGAAGTTGAGTTAAATCCAAACATGACTCAAAACCAGAACGGATTAGAAATTACTGTCCATAAGGTCGAATTTTCAAAAAAGGAAACCAGAGTCTATTTGACGGTAAAAAACACGACTCAGGATAGTTGGGGCGTATACGGAATATCCGCGAAAATCGTCCAGGACGGAAAACAATACGAAGAGGAAATGAATTATAATGCGGATTATGAAGAACTCCCCTATGATATTTTGCCTGGTGTAAGTGCAACCGGCATTATCAGCTATCCGGCTGTAGAACGAAAAGATTTCACATTTGTTATCGATACCTTTTCGGATAACTATGACGTTGGAGAAAAGACTTTCAGATTTGATATTAAATATACAAAATAAGTTATAGATATTCTTAAGTGAACTCGTCATTTAATCCAATCCATGCTCTGCCTGGCATTAGAGCCCAAATCCGTTTGCTTGATTTGGGCTTTTTGCTTAGAGTTTTCGCAGTTGAATATTGTTTATAGCTTGGATCAAAATATAAAACCAGATTTTTTTAAACTGCTTCTGGGGATAATTCCATTGACTAAACTGTGTGTTTGACTGATATCTAAAAAATCTGTACGAATTTAGGGGTACAGTTTACTAGAACTTTCCCAATGAGCTTAACTATACAAATCGCTCGTTTTTGAAATTTCATCCCATCAGAGAGCCTTTTTCCGAGGCTCTCTTTTTAATTTTCCCCTGGCTCAATGACCATAACTACGATTAAC
>NZ_JAHDSX010000048.1:0-17060 GCF_020969955.1 Allobaculum fili
CAGGATGATTTTTTCAACAGGTAGAAAATCATCCTTTTCGTCATGCCTGAGACGCAAAATATAAGAAATAACAACGCTCATGAACAGGGTATACGATTTTTATCCCTCCTTAACTTAATGACATTGGGATTTAAGCAGAAAAAAAGGCCTGTCCAACGGTCTGGATCTTGGCCGGCTCAACTGGGGCAACTACGATCTGGTCGTGATTGATGAATCACACAATTTCAGAAACGGCATTGGAACTCATGCCAATACCCATGAGAATCGCTATCAGATGTTGATGGACAAAGTGATCAAAGCCGGTGTCAGAACCAAAGTGCTGATGCTGAGCGCGACTCCTGTCAATAACAGATTTACCGATCTGAAGAACCAGCTTGCCATTGCTTATGAAGGCGAATCGGAACAGCTGGATGAAAAGTTGAATACAATCAAGACAATCGACGAGATTTTTTCACAGGCACAAAAAGCGTTCAAAACCTGGAGCGAACTTTCACCTCAGTCCCGAACAACCGACACGCTGCTGGGAATGCTTGATTTTGATTTCTTTGAGCTTCTGGACAGCGTGACCATTGCAAGATCCAGAAAGCATATTGAAAAGTATTACAACACAGAAGCGATTGGCAAATTCCCAACACGGTTGAAGCCAGTTTCCCTGCGGCCCAGTCTGACGAAAAAGAAGAACGCCATCAACTATTCGGAAATTTATGAAACTCTGAACCAGCTGCTTTTGACGGTCTATACTCCATCAAACTTCATTTTCCCCAGCAAGCTCCATAAGTACGCAGAGCTCTCAGGCGGCGGTGGCAATAACCTGACCCAGATTGGTCGGGAGCGCGGAGTTCAGAGACTGATGAGCATTAACCTTCTGAAGCGGCTGGAAAGCTCTGTTCACTCTTTTTATCTGACTGTGAACAAGATTCTCCAAACGATCAATACCAGCATCGAGAAAGTCAACCGATTTGAGGCAGCAGGTATTGGCAGCGTAAAAGAAGCTGAAACAGGCGACACTTATGACTTTGATATCGACGATACCAATGAGGACATATTTACCATAGGCGGAAAAGTCGATATTGATCTGCGGGATATGGATTACAAATCCTGGCGCGAAGAACTGCAGCAGGATCGGGATACCCTGGAACTGCTCATTTCCATGGTTCAGGATATTACCCCTGAATATGATCTCAAGCTGCAGACACTCGAGCATCTAGTGGAAGAAAAAATCAGCCATCCAATCAATCCGGGAAACAAGAAGCTGCTCATCTTCTCGGCATTTGCAGATACTGCAGAATACCTTTACGAACAGCTCGCCCCTGTATTGAAGAGAAAATACGGTCTGAATACAGCAATGGTCACTGGCTCTGTTGAAGGAAAGTCAACCATCAAAGGACTGAAGCCAGAACTGAATAATATTCTGACTTGCTTCTCACCAATTTCAAAAGACAGAGATGTACTGATGCCAGGATCAACGGATGAGATTGACGTTCTGATCGCCACCGACTGTATCTCTGAAGGTCAGAATCTTCAGGACTGTGACTATCTGGTGAACTATGACATTCACTGGAATCCGGTGCGCATCGTTCAGAGATTTGGCCGTGTTGACCGCATTGGAAGCAGGAATGAGTTTATCCAGCTTGTAAACTTCTGGCCAGATATGGAATTGGATGACTATATCAACCTGAAATCCAGAGTTGAAACGCGGATGAAGATCTCCATCATGACATCCACAGGGGATGATGATCTGATCAACGAAGAAGAAAAAGGTGACCTGGAGTATCGGAAACAGCAGCTTAAAAAACTCCAGGAAGAAGTTGTGGACATTGAAGACATGTCCAGCGGCGTTTCGATTATGGACCTTGGGTTAAATGAGTTTCGAATGGATCTTCTCGAATATGTTAAGACTCATCCGAGTCTGGAAAACAAGCCTTACGGACTTCGCGCCGTTGTCGCAGCCAGTAAAGACAATCCAGAGGGCGTGATCTTCATCCTTCGAAACGTCAACAACAATGTGAATATCGACAACCGCAACCGAATCCATCCCTACTACATGGTCTATATGGGTGAAGATGGAGAAGTGGTCTGTGATTATCTGAATCCTAAAAGCCTGCTGGATCGCGTGAGACTTCTTTGCAGAAACAAAAGTGAACCAATTGTATCGCTCTGTCAGAAAGTCAATAAAGAAACAGACGATGGAAAAGACATGTCGGATATCTCGATGATGCTGAATGAATCAATCTCATCCATAATTGACCTGAAAGAAGAAAGCGACCTGGACAGCCTTTTCTCTGCAGGAGGCACTTCCGCCCTTCTTTCAGATGTAAGCGGTCTCGATGATTTTGAACTGGTCTGCTTTCTGGTTGTGAAAAAGGAGGATGACTAATGCTCGGCCTGCCAAAAACAACAGAATTCAATAAACGAATTCCAAAGAAGAAATTCTACGAGCAGCTTGAGGTTACTCCTGAGACTAAGCGGGTCTTTGTCGACCAGATCAAAAACATTATCTGGAGAAATAAGATCGCTCCATCCACTGCCAATATTGCTGCTGGCGAGAAAGTGAATGAAATCGAAGTTTTTGAGGTTCAGTTAGCCTCTAAGGATCTCGATGAAAAAGTCCTGAAACTGATCGACCAGGGAATTCCCTATCACATTGTTTTTGTTCTCCATCATGAAAAGCAGATCCAAATCTGGACAGCATTCAAGGAAGCAAAAAACAAAGAAGAGACGGCCTACAAGGTAGCTGCCTACTACCATACGGATTGGATGCCTGAAGACTCTTTCAGCGTTGAACTCAAAGGCATAAATATGAACCAGATTTATGAAAGTCTGGTAAGGGAGATTGCTGGCGATTCACTGTTAGGCAATGAAGAAGAAAGCCTAGAAGAATCTGTCGATCGGACAAATGAAATAAAATACCTGGAGAAAAAGATCGAGAAACTGCAGGCAAAGATGAGAAAGGAAAAGCAGTTCAATAAAAAGGTGAAACTCAATGATGAGTTGAAGCATCTGAAATCAGAATTGCGTAAATTTGAATATGGAAAAGATGAAAATGGAGACTGCCGATTTATTTGAATCAAATGTTAAAAAGATTGGCGATCTTTTTCCAGAAGCCATAACTGAATCCTTTGATAACGAAGGAAAAACCCGAAAATCTATAGATTTTGAAATACTGAAAGAATTGCTCTCAGGAAGTATTGCTGAAGGAAACGAGACATATACTTTTACCTGGCCAGGAAAGAAGAAAGCATTAGCGCAGGCTCATTCCCCGATTCGAAAAACGTTGCGACCTCTACCTGAAGAAGGAGTGGATTGGGAACATGCTAAAAACCTATACATTGAAGGGGACAATCTGGATGTTCTCAAACTTCTCCAGGAAAGTTACTTAAATCGAATCAAGATGATCTATATTGATCCTCCCTATAATACGGGACACGATTTTCTCTACAGAGATACATTTGAATCTTCAAAAATACAGTTTGAGGAAAAGATAGAAGCTGTCTCAGAGGATAGAGACCGACTGATCCGAAATTTGGAGACCAACGGTCGGTTTCATTCAGACTGGTGTTCAATGATATACCCGAGACTGATCTTGTCTAGAAATCTTCTGACTGAAGATGGTGTGATTTTTATCAGCATTGACGATAATGAGCAGGAAAATTTAAGGAAGATTTGTGATGAAGTTTTCGGTGAACAGAATTTTGTCGCTCAGCTTATCTGGGAAAGAGCTTATGCTCCGAAAAATGATGCAAAGTACATTTCGAATAGTCATGACTACATTCTTATGTACTCAAAAAATCTGGATAATTTTAAAATAGGACGTCTTCCGCGAACGGAAGAAGCCAATGCACGTTATGCGAATCCAGATAACGACCCTAGAGGACCGTGGAAACCAAGTGATCTGTCGGTAAAAACCTATAATGCTGAATCTGACTATCCAATCACCCTGCCTTCCGGCAGGGTGGTAGAGCCTCCAGCAGGACGCTGCTGGAGTCTCTCCAAAAATAAATTTTTGGAGAGACTCCAGGATAACCGCATCTGGTTTGGAGCCAAAGGAGATTCCGTTCCCAGTATGAAACGATTTCTTTCTGAGTTGAAATTTGATGGAATGGCTCCCACTTCAATTATGTTTTACAAAGATGTCGGTCACAGTCAGGAAGGTGCGAAAGAAACATCTGCATTATTGGGTGGTGGATACTTCGATGGCCCAAAACCAGTCAGACTCTTGAAACGGTTGATGACGCTTGCAAACCTGAAAGAAGATTCGATTGTATTAGATTTCTTTTCTGGTTCAGCCTCTCTTGCTCAGGCAGTGATGGAAATAAATCGTGAAAGTGGCAAGACAATCCAGTATATCTTGGTTCAGATACCAGAAACAGTAGATTCCAAAAGCAAAGCCTATGAGGCGGGTTATCGAACGATTTGCGATATAGGAATCGATCGAATCAAGAAGGCCACAGGTAAGATTTATAAAGATAATACTCTACTTGGCGAAATTGTTCCTGGTTTTCGTGTCTTTGAGCTGGCTAGTTCGAACATGAAAGATATTTACTACTCTCCAAACGACTACCAGCAATACTTTCTCTCAATGACTGAATCCAATATAAAGGAGGATCGTACGGACCTGGATCTTCTTTTTGGTTGTCTTCTTGATTGGGGTCTGGAGTTATCAAAGCCCTACAAATCAGAAGAGATCACTGGTGTCTCTGTTCACACCTATGATGAAAATGCTTTGGTGGCCTGCTTTGCAGAAAACGTTCCTGAAGAAGTGGTTCGAGAGATCGCTAAACGTCAGCCGCTTCGCGCTGTTTTCCGGGACAGCAGCTTTGGAGACGATGCCGCTAGAGTAAATGTTGGAGAAATCTTCAAACTTCTCTCACCGGATACAGAAGTCAAAGTGCTGTAGGTGACTTTTATGAAGATCAAATATAAGCACCAAAAATTTCAGGCAGATGCTGCTAAGGCAGTCGTTGATGTTTTCAAAGATCAGCCATATTCAACCCCCTCCTATATGATCGACCAGGGTAAAAGAGACCTTACTCTGTTCGAGAATTTAGAGGGGTACGATGATTCGATGGGATGGAATAACGCTAAAATCATCCCAGCTCTTTCCGATAAGATCATCCTGGATAGAATCAACAAAATCCAGAGAAATGGGCAGATAAAGCCTTCAGATAAACTAGTCGATCGCTCTAACGGCTATAACCTGTCAATCGAAATGGAAACAGGTGTCGGTAAAACATACACCTACATTAAAACAATGTATGAACTAAACAAGGCCTATGGCTGGAGCAAGTTCATTGTTGTGGTTCCAAGCATCGCAATTCGTGAAGGTGTCTACAAAAGCTTCCAGACAACTCAGGACCATTTCGCTGAAGAATATGGCAAGAAGATCCGCTTCTTCGTCTATAACTCTTCACAGCTTTCTGAGATTGATCATTTTGCTTCTGACAGCTCGATCAACGTCATGATCATCAATGCCCAAGCATTCAACGCTACAGGCAAAGATGCCAGACGCATTTATATGGAATTGGATGAATTTCGTTCACGCCGCCCCATTGATGTGATCGCAAAGACGAATCCAATTCTGATTATTGATGAGCCGCAGTCGGTTGAGGGGAAGAAAACGAAAGAGAAGCTTAAAGAATTCAATCCTTTGATGACTCTTCGTTATTCTGCTACTCACAAGGATCCTTACAACATGATTTATCGGCTGGATGCGATTGAAGCTTATAATCAGCGTCTGGTAAAGAAAATTGCTGTAAAAGGAATCTCTGAAACAGGAACAACAGCAACAAACAGTTTTGTTTACCTGGAAGGCGTGAATGTCTCCAAGAAAAACCCAACCGCGACCATTCAATTCGATGTAAAGATGAAGAATGGAACAAAACCCAAAAGCCGAATCGTTAATGAAGGAGATAATCTCTTTGAATATTCTGGCGGGCTGGAAGAATACCGGGATGGTTTTGTCGTAAAGAGAATTGATGGCCGGGATAACCACATTGAGTTTCTCAATGGCCTGACCCTATATGCGGGAGATGTTGTTGGGAAGATTGATGAAGATCAGCTGCGCAGGATCCAGATTCGCGAAACCATTCTGACTCATCTCGAAAGAGAGCAAGAACTTTTCTACAAAGGAATCAAGGTTCTGAGTCTTTTCTTCATCGATGAGGTGGACCATTACCGAATCTACAACAAAGTTGGTGAAGCGGAGAATGGCAAGTTTGCCGATATGTTTGAAGAGGAATATGACATTGCTGTCAGTGCTCTTCGGGAGCAGCTTGATGATCAGGATGAATATGCCAAATATCTTGATGCCATTACCGCTTCCCAGACTCACTCCGGTTACTTTTCCATCGATAAAAAAGGTCACCTCTCAAATGGAAAGATCAACAAACGTGAAGGGGTGTCAGAAGATACATCAGCCTATGATCTGATCATGAAGAATAAAGAGCTTCTGCTGGATCGTGATCCAAAGAAATCACCTGTTCGTTTTATTTTTTCCCATTCCGCGCTGCGTGAAGGATGGGACAACCCGAATGTTTTTCAGATCTGTACGTTGAAACAAAGCAGCAGCGAGATCCGAAAGCGTCAGGAAGTCGGACGTGGTCTTCGTCTTTGCGTTAATGATAATGGAGAACGAATGGACGCGAACGTTCTGGGAGATGATGTTCAGAATGTGAATCTGCTGACTGTAATTGCTTCTGAAAGTTATGACTCTTTTGCCAAAGGACTTCAGTCAGAAATGGCAGAAGATGTTTCCGACCGTCCACGCAAAGTTACCACAGATCTCTTTGCCAATAAAATCATTCGCGATGTGAATGGCGATGAACAGGTTGTTACGCCCGACCTGGCGCGAATCATTTACAACAACATGATTCGCAATGATTACATCGATGATGAAGGTGTTCTTACAGACAAATACTATTCAGACAAGAAAAATGGAACAGTCCAGGTTCCGGAGAAGCTGAAGGACAGTCAGGACTCTATCGTTAAGATTCTCGATTCCATTTATGATCCGCGTGTAACGACTCCAGAAAATGGACGATCGAATAATGTGACTTTGAAGGTTGATAAGAGAAAACTGGCGTCTACAGAGTTTAAGAATCTGTGGAAACAGATTAATCAGAAAACGATTTATACAGTGAACTTTGACTCGGATGAACTTGTCGAAAAATCAATCGCTTCCCTGGATGAACACCTGCAGGTAGCAAAGGTATTCTTTCGAATTGAAACAGGAAGGATGGACCACATTGAGGATCGTGAACAGCTTGCAACGGGTCAAGCATTTGCTAAGGATCAAACCAGAAATATCAAAATTTCAGCTTCATCTTCCCAGAACGTGAAATATGATCTGGTTGGTAAAATCGTAGAAGACACCGGATTGACTCGAAAAACGATTATTCGAATCCTTCAGGGAATTAAGCCTGAAACGTTCAATCAGTTCAAAGAGAATCCGGAAGATTTCGTCATTAAGGCATCGTCTTTGATCAATGATCAAAAAGCCACAGCAATCATCCAGCACATTACCTACGATCTGCTCGATGAAGCTTACGATACAGATATCTTCACGGATGCGACAATCAAGGGTCAGCTTGGCAAGAATGCCATGAAAACTCAGAAACATCTTTTTGATCATCTGGTTTTCGATTCGGATAATGAGAAGAAGTTTGCGTCTGACCTGGACACCAGTGATGAAGTGGCTGTTTATGTTAAACTGCCGAATTCATTCTTTATCTCCACACCAGTTGGAAAATACAATCCAGACTGGGCGATTGCTTTCTATGAAGGAAACGTCAAACACATTTATTTCGTCGCGGAAACAAAGGGGTCCATGAATTCTTTGCAGCTGCGAGAAGTTGAGAAATCAAAAATTGAATGTGCCAGAGAGCATTTCAAAGCAATTTCTGGAAAGAATGTCGTTTACGATGTAGTTGACAGCTACCAGTCACTGATGGATAAAGTGATGAAATAACAACCAAAGGACTGGCTCCTCACTCTTCAGGAGTCAGCCCTTTTCTTCGTTCTCTCACTTCTGCTCCGGTTTTCGGTTGATCCGTCGCTTGCCGACAAAGTAGAACTCAAGGCTTCGGTTCTTGTAGACCATCACCTTGTCGACCATGGCTCTGACCAGATCGCCATCAAAGTCATCCACGTGTTCGAGCTTCTGTAGGAGATCCAGATAGTTCCTCATCCGGTCACCTTCGTATTCCATATCTCGGATCTTTGCTGCCAGTTTTGCGTGGTCTTTTTCCAGCTTCTCATATTCTTCCAGAAGCTCTGTATAGGCTTCATTGAAGTTGCTCGGGTTCGCTTCAATCAGCTTCTCAGCTTTCTCTGCGATTTTCTCCATCCGCTCCTGAATGCGGTCGGCTTTGGCTTGAAGCTTTTCAGTGTTGTACGTCTCGTGGAACTTATCAGTCCATTCATCAAGAATGCTCTGTTTGTCTTCAAGCAGTTCATTGAGCGCGTTCACAAATTCCTGTTCCAGTACAGCTTCTGGAACTCGGTGGGAAGGACAGCGTTGATCGCTGTCGTATTTGTTCTTCCAGCAGATCCATCCAGGCACCTTCTTCTTCGTGTATCGGGTCGCGACGCTTCGGGTGTACCAGGACTTACAAGTCGCGCACTGAACTCGGTGGCTGAAGGGAAATGGAGTGTGGCAGCCTAACCGTTCTTTGCCATATCTGTATTTGCGGTCGGCGATCATTTTCTGAACCCTGTCGAAGTCTTCCGCGCTGATGATTCCCTGATGGGAGTTGGTTACGTAGTAGGAAGGGATGGCGCCCTTATTTTTGACCTGTTTCTTGGTGATGAAGTCTGGTGTGTAGACTTTCTGGAGAACCAGATCGCCTTTGTATTTTTCGTTCATCAGCATCTGTTTAATGACGTTGCGGTCCCATTTATCCCTGCCAAACTTGGTCTTGATCCCGTGGCTTTCCAGATGGTTCTTGATGTCTGTGTAGGTACTTCCGTTCAGAAACATTCGGAAGATCAGCCGGACAATCTCCGCTTCTTCTTCAACGATCTTAACGCCACCATCCTCGGCTCGGGTATAACCCATCAGATTGCCGTAAGGGATCTTGTAGGTCCCTTCTTCATATTTCTTCCGGACACCCCATTTCACGTTTTCAGAAATGCTGCGGCTTTCTTCTTGAGCAAGGGAGGACATGATGGTCAGAAGTAGCTCGCCTTTTCCATCAAAGGTCCAGATGTTCTCTTTTTCGAAATAGACCTCCACGTTATGCTCTTTGAGTTCACGAATGGTCGTCAAGGAGTCAACCGTGTTTCTGGCAAACCGACTGACTGACTTGGTGATAATCAAGTCAATCTTGTGGTCGAGCGCATCCTGGATCATTTGCTTGAATCCTTCACGGTGGGCGGTACTGGTTCCGCTGATGCCTTCATCGGTATAGACGTTTACAAAGTTCCAATCCGCTCGTTCACGGATCATGTTCTCGTAATAGGAAACCTGGGTTTCGTAGCTGCTCTGCTGTTCATCACGATCGGTTGATACCCTGGCATAGGCAGCAACGTTTTTTCTGGCGATGATTGGCTGAACTCTAGCCATTGTTCTGGTTACTGGGATTTTTCGTACTTGCATGTCTTTCTCCTTCCATCTATAAAGTGGAACTCCATGGTTCCGTCTGGTTCGACTTCGATCACTTCGACCTGCTCTCGGAAGAAGTCTGTATCGAATTTCTTGATTCCAAGTGTTCTTGCAGCGATTTTTTCGAGGATAAATTCATCGAGATTGATTGAATGGCACTCTACCAGGTGGTTTCTTCTGGAGTAGCATTGCCAATAAATGGTGATCTGATCTTTATATCTTTGAGTGATGCGCTGGAAATTTCGTCCACAGTCTTTGCATTTGAGCTTGCCTGTAAAGGCATTGACTTTCTTACGATTTCTTCCTGGCTGTCGGTTTTGTTCTGTTCGCTGCTGGGCTTTCTGCCAGGTTTCTTCGTCCACCAGCGGTTCGTGATGGTCTTCGACCAGGTACTGCGGCAGCTCTCCCTGGTTCTTATGCCGATCATGAAGAATCGGGTCACCTACGTATTCTTTGCAAAGCAGCAGTACTCCAATATAGGTTGGGTTAGCAAGCATGGCTTTGATCATTGCAGCCTGGAATTTATTGCCTTTCCGAGTCTTCACTCCGGTCCGATTCATCCATTCAAGAATGTCTCGAACTCGCATGCCGTTGGCATAGTCCTGAAACATCTTTGTGACGATCCAGCCTTCGGTCTCATTCACGATCAGATCATCACCTTTCCAGTCGTAACCAAAGACTGGATTTCGTCCGTTTGGAATGCCTTGTTCAAAGCGCTTCTTGATTGCCCAGCGGATGTTATCGGAGATGTTGCGGCTTTCCTCCTGGGCAAAAGAAGCCATGATGGATAGCATGAGTTCTCCATCATGGCTGAATGTGGAGAGATTCTCTTTCTCAAAGAACACCTCCACGTTATGTTCTTTAAGCTGACGGACAGTTGCTAGAAGGTCGACGGTATTTCTGGCGAATCGCTGGATGGATTTGGCCAGAATCAGGTCAATCTTTCCCTGCAGAGCCAAAGCAATCATCCGGTTAAACTGAGGTCGCTTCTTGGTGGTGGTACCGCTGATGCCGTAATCGGCAAACACACCTGCGTTCTGCCAGAGCGGATTGTTATTAATTTTGTTGGTGAAGTGGACGATCTGGTTTGTGATGGAGGACTCCATCAACTCGGACTCTACAGAAACTCGGCAATAGGCTGCGACCCGTTTCAGTTTTTTGATCATGTGGATCTCCTTTCGTCGGACTATATATCACTCTGAAAGGGGCGATTATCCAGTAAATTCGACGTAGGGATTACTTCAAATTTACGGCTTTGTCGCGACCGAATTTGCCCATATGGAAGCAATGAGAATTGCAATACTGCTTCTGATAGCTCTTGTAATTCTCGATCGGGCTGCCGCAGGTCTTGCAATAAGTGATAACCGGGTTTCGTTTATGGACGAGATGCTGGTGCTTGTTCCACCAGTCTTCCCGACATTTCTGGCAACAGAAGATCTTTCTTTTCGGAGCTTCCTCGGGAAGAAGGGCTCCACAGTGTTTGCAGCGTTTCCGCTGCTTGGCTTTCTTTCCGGCAAGACCTGCCTGTCTGCACACGTTTTGAACGGCAGATTTTGTCAGACCAAGCTGGCTGGCGATGAAGTCGTAGCTCTTGTTTGCTTTGCGCATTTCGATGATGGTTTTCTTGTTTTCCTTGCTGACCATGTTGTTCTCCTAATCTTTGCAATAGAAGGGAGTTCTGTACCCTTCGGCATTGAGTACCAGACCGTTATCCCATGGCGGAAGCTCACACATCTTCTGGCAGATCGTTTCAACCGATATGCTGGGATCAGCTTCTACGATGATTTCATCGTGGACATGGGCGACGATTTTGTATTTCTGGCAATTGCTCATGGCGTTCATGAGAAGATCTCGTGAGATCGCCTGCGTGATGTTTTCGACAAATTTCGGACCGTAGCTTTCCAGCCGTTCCCATTTCTTGTTCAAACCCAAGCCCATGTAGGTCACCGATTCAGTTCCATATTTATTGGTCTCGATTCTTGGCTTGGGGTAAGCCAAAGATCTTCCTGACGGAAGCTGGATGAAGAGAATGCCTGATGTGTATGAGAAAACCAGGTTCTTGAGAAAGACCGGCTGCTTCGTTCTGAGTGCTTTCTTGATGGCTGCATCAACTGCCCACCAGTACTTGACGATTTTCGGATTAGCTTGACGCCAGGAATCAACCAGTGGCTTAAGTTCTTCTTCCTTCATTCCAAAGTCCAAAGCGCCCATGGCTTTCATCGCTCCTACTGAGCCACCGTATCCACAGTTGTGAACGAGTTTGTTCGATACGGTAAAACGGTGATGTGGTCCGGCATTTCGTATGTCATAAAGTCGAGTCTTGCTGAGATCAGTTTCCATCCCTTGCATTTTCGTTTTACAGAGTCCTCGGCTTGTTTGATGATTTGTTCTCGGGTATATCCTTGGCCGAGTCTTCTGACTACCACATTTCGGGAATAAGGCCAGTACTCTTGCTTGAACTCGCTTAAGACGGTGTTGCGCTTGTTTGCTTGATTTTGCTCGTGAGAAGCAAATCGAATGTTTCCCGGCTCGTAATTTCCATTTGTATCGATTCGATCTATTTCCAGATGTCGTGAAAGCTGCGGATATAAAGACATGAGATACTGTCCGGCTTCGATCACAGATGCAAAACGAAATTTGATCCCTCGAGCACCATAATTTCTGTATTCTGGGTCTCTTTCGTTCTCGCATCGGCTTTTGGCTGCGGTTAATCGCTTTTCTAGCCAAATTGGGATCTTCCGTTTTTGCGAACAAGCCTGGCATCCTTTTGACTTTCCTCTTTGTAATTGATTGAGATCTTGCCATTGGATACTTTCGCATCCGTTGCACTTTGTTAGGACATAACAGTGATTCCACTTCTGGCTCCAGCGCTTTTGTGGAGAGATGATTGTCACCCAACCTAATCGGGTGCCTACCATTTCCGGTTTGTATGAGATGTGTGCCGCTGGAGGCAGCTTTTCCAAATTGTATTGGCTTCTGCGACCCCTTGATCCAGACGACATGATCTTTTGTTGCTCGTAGTCCTTCATATTTGATCACCTCACCGATACCTTTCTCAATCACGCCTTCATGCGTGACCCAGTTTTCTCCGTCCCACAGACGATGGTCTAAACGGACGTCTTCAATCGGGACCAGTCCTTTATCTGTCAAGACAAGCTCACCTTTGGCAATACACGCCAATTCCGCTTGCTTGCCCTTCTGTCTCAAGTCTCCGTTCACACCGTGTTTGACCACGGGAACCTTGAACATTCGGCTAGCCGTTTCGCAATAGATATCGCCGTTTTCTTTGAAGACCGTCTGTCGCCATTCTTCTTCCGCCAACCATGAGAGAACTCGTGCTTCGATCGCAGAGAAGTCTGCGACGATGAAGTCTTTTCCATCCGGAGCGATGAGTGCGGTTCTGATGAGCTGAGAAAGCGTGTCGGGAATATCGTCATAAAGCATTTCCAAGGCTTGTATATTCATATTGGCAACAAGACTTCTTGCTTCTTTCAGATCTGGCATTTTGTTCCTGGGGAGATTCTGGAGCTGAACGATACGGCCAGAATAGCGGCCAGTGCGAATCGCTCCATAGAATTGGAACATTCCGCGAATTCTTCCGTCAGAACAGGCAGAATTGAGCATGGCTTCATACTTCTTGACCGAGGCCATGGCCAGCTGGTTTCGCAGTTCGAGAACGGTTCGTACTTTATCCGAGGCTTTCTCCATCAAAGCCTTCATGCCTTTCTGGTTGAGGGTATCTGTTGGCAGATTCTGCTGCAAAAGCCACTCCTTCATCTGCGATGGTGAGTTTGGGTTTTCCAATCCGGTCATCTTTTGAAGACGTTTGAGCAGCGATTCTTTGGCAGATTCGCTGATTTCCAGAGCATGGGTAGCCAGGTTGATGTCGACCAGAACACCACAATCGTTAATCCGCTGGTCTAACTGGTACTCCGTCCATATAGACGCTCTGACCGGAAACTTTATCAACCGCTGTTCGATCTCGATTTCCGCTTCTACATCCCGCTTGTTGTACTCCTTGAAAAGCTGCCATTTCTCTGGATCTTCCTGCTCGATGGGACCGCTGCAGAACATCTTGATGAGCGCTCTGCCTTCCTTGAGCTTTGGCCGTTCAAGGTTCAGCACCTGTGAAAGCTGGTCCAACGATAGCGGAAGCCCAAGCGTGGCTGCATGGACCATGGAGCATTGCCAGTCTTCCGGATCAAGAAACTCGTAATCATCGAGCATTCCAAGATTTCGGAAATACCTGGACAGACAGATTCTTTCGAAGGCAGCGTTATGTGCCACTTTGATCACGTCCGGATCGAGAATGGCTTCGATTAGAAAATCAGGCAGTGCTTCAAAGTGCTTCATGTCGATCACATCCACAGGATCGCCATCAAAGGAAAAGGCAAAGAGGAGGATTTGGAAATCCTCGCTCTCTGCATAGCGGTAAACACCAGCTTTAGAAAGATCAGTAGATGAAGACGTCTCAAGATCGATGAAAAGCCTACGAGAGGAAGTCATCATCAGTATCCTCACTGACAAAGTCATCGTTTGCGGTTGTTCTACCTCCCAGACGCGGACCGTCCTTGATCTTCTGAATGTTGCCAAGACCACAGGCAACACCTTTATTGCCATTGGAGCTGAACGCGTAGAAGTTCAGAGAAACACGGGCATAGCATCCGGAGTAGACTTCGCTCTGGTCGAGGATTGGCTGTACGCGACGATCTACGATCTGCGGTGCTTCCTTACTGGACGCGTTCAGGAAGTAGTGGCCTTTATAGACCTCGTCATCTCGTTCGATATCACCATCACGCAGCGGGAGTTTGATGGCCTGCTTGTTGGGTTTCTTACCGCCGAATTTGGCCAGACCGTTATCGATAGCGGCATCGACTGCTTTCTCGATGGCGGACAGGGTTTCCAGATCATTTTTAGGAATCAGAATCTGAGTGGAGTACTTTTCTTCTCCACCATTGATAGACACAGGCTTCCATCCGTTGAAGTAGGACAGGCGGGTTTCTTTTCCCGTTACGACTTTGGTATTTGCTTTCATGCTATTTCTCCTTTGTAAATTCGATTTCTTTTCGTTTGTCTGAGACAGGAACCAGAGTTGGCTTTCCGACTGGTTTTGTGACCAGGTTTCCAAGAATCTCCTGGAAGACAGGTTTGGTCATGACTTTCTCCATATCTGTGATGGTTCTCAGGCTTTTCTTGTAGATGTCAGTGAATCCGGCTGCCTGACAAGCAGCGATGACTTTGGCTTCACTCACGTACTTGCGATTGGAGCGGCCAGCGACAAGCTTGAATCCGCTCCACTTCTTGCCCTTCAGAGCTTTCTGTTGAGCGTAGTCTTTGATCTCTTCTGCCCATTTGATCAGGTCGTCCAGTTTGGGAAGAACCTGCTCGATTTCTTCATCAGAAAGGCTTGTTGGATCTTTGAATTCATCCTTGGCCAATTCCAGCGCTGCCTCTGCGCGTTTTCTGCATTTGGCTGCAGCTTTGCAAAACTGACACCAGGAACCATTGCAAAGTTCGCCTTTGCCGTTAAAGGCAAGTTCTGCTTTAGGCTTGAGAACCTCATGAGCCCAGATTTTCAGCTCATCCGGTGTGATGGTCCAGGAGCTGATGTTTTCTTTGCGCGGCTGGAAAATTGTCATTTCGATGGTATCGATATCGAAGATGCCATCGAACAGTTCCAGAGCACCAAGTGCATACAGCATCATCTGGGTGTTGTTTTCTGCATTGACCAACACACCCAATCCGTACTTGAAGTCGATCACATGCAGTTTGTTATCACTGGCAATAATGCAGTCAGCCGTTCCAAAGCCTTCTGGGACGTAAGCGGACAGGTCGAGTTTCTGTTCGATCATGATGACCGGTTTGATCTCATCCTTGATGGTTTCCAGAATCCAGGAAACGTACTCGTCGGAATGGCGCTCCATCGCTTCATCCTGGAAGTCGGATTCTGGTCGATCAGACTTCATACCAAGAGCAGCCTTCAGCTCGTGCTCACACAGAGCATGAGCTGCGGTTCCTTCTTTGGCTGCAAGACCTGAAGTATCCGGATAGGTTTCTTCGAGCCTTGCCGATGGCGTACAATGAAGCCATCGATGAGATGAGGATGGAGAAAGAATGCAATGACTCATTTCAGCTCCTCCACATCTTTGACAAGAGCCCGGTAGTGAACAGGATCGATCTTCGACAGCCTGTTTGCGCCGTACTTTTCTAGCAGTTGCTGGATCTGTGCAGTAAAACCGGCTCTGGATTTTTCAGCGAGAATTGCGCGGACTTCTTCGAGTGAGAGTTTTGGCTGCTCGGGTGGAGTAGAAGATACTGGAGCAGGTTCCGATGCTTGAAGAGAATTGGCAATTCGGTTTAGAACGTTGAGAAGTTCTTTTTGGAATTCATCCATGGTGATTACCTCCTTCACTGGGTAGCCGTGAGGAAGGTAGGTTTGTGACATGAAAAATAAAAAAAACCCTCTATTCCTATAGAGGAGATAGAAGCCTTGGTAGTTTATTGATAATTTGGAGAAAACAAATATGTATATGATTCAATATACGCATCAGTCTCTTCCAGATGAAGAGTATTGTTTGCTTTTAGGCATCTCGATTAGCGTGTTTAATTCGAATAATGGATTTATGATAGAAAACATCCTCCGACTTGACCCAACAAAAGACTGGCATTCTTTGATAGATAAGGAATCAGGAAAAATTAAACAAGAGATGAGTTGCTTTTTAAATTCAGAAGTCGAAGAGGAAATTACCAATCTTTTTAGTGATATCGTAGAAAAACGAAATAGGATAATTCATTCTTTTCGCATCACTAACCAATATGGAGAGCAGTCCCTAGCCACAAAAAGCAAGAATAGAGATGGTGGAGTGCAATTCGAAATCACAAAGAAGTATTTACAAGATTTTATTAAGGAGAATGATGTTCTTTCCTCTAAACTTCATGAACTACGAGGATTTTAATTTAGTTCAGGATTTCATTCACTTTGTTCTGAACCGCTACTGCATCATAACCTGCATTTTTGAGTCGATTTGCTTTGTCGTGGCCATTGCCCCATTTACCGGCAATGACCTCTCGGGCAACCGCATCCACGCTCTTCTTTACGGCTCCCAGCTTCTGGTTAACCAGTGCCTGGATAGTGTTGGGATCATACCCGGCTGCTCTTAGGCGGTTGACCCGATCCTGTCCGTTCCCCTACTTGCCATTAATGACTTCTTGGGCGATTACGGCGTTGGACTTCTTCGGGGGTGAACAATAGTTATTTTCTATTTCAACTGAGATTATTATTTTAAATATAGAAACTATATTTTAAAAGATACAATTAAAGGTGATATCCGCCCCAATGTCATTAAGTTAAGGAGGGATAAAAATCGTATACCCTGTTCATGAGCGTTGTCATTTCTTATATTTTGCGTCTCAGGCATGACGAAAAGGATGATTTTCTACCTGTTGAAAAAATCATCCT
>NZ_JAHDSX010000049.1:0-16483 GCF_020969955.1 Allobaculum fili
GATCCGAAGTATGAAGAAAACGATGAAGAATAAAAAATACGCCAAGCGGGATCTCGAAAGGGATCCCGTTTAGCGTATCTAATATTCAGTCTCGCGTATACCCGTCGATTGTTTGACACTTACTTTTTTCGTTGTCCAAATCAAATATCGTCCTTTACTGAACGAAGAAAAAGAGCACGCATCAAACGGAAGATGCGTGCTCTTTTGCTATACAGAAAAATGTCGTCGTTGCGGATGCTCTGTTTTCTCTTTGAGTTTGCCCTGAGGAAACGAGCGAATCCGGGAATTAGATTCCGTCGGAGAAATCGTCGGATTCAGCTGCAGGAGCCTTGAATTCGAAAGCCTGTACCTGGTCTTTGCCGACTGTGATCGCCTGTTTTGCCAGCTGATGAATGTCATCCATGAACTGACGAACGAGGTTGATTTCTACGAGCATGCCAAGGTTTGTACCGGCTACAACTTCATAGCCTCTTGGGAAGCCGAGTTCTACGCTGACTTTGAACGGCGAACCGCCAGCCAGGTCGGACAGTACGAGTACAGACTCGCAGTCTTTCAGGTTGTTCATGGCTTCTTCAAGATGAGCAGCCAGATCATCGGTCGAATCGGTCAGGTTGAAATCTACCGCATAGTAGTTTTCGGCCGGTCCGGCAATAACGTTTAAAGCTTCAGTCAGACCAGACGCAAAGTGTCCATGTCCGGTTACGATAAGTCCAATCATTATGCGTTTTCCTCCACAGTGACTTCAGTTTCCGATTTGAGTTCGTAAGGATAGATGGTAACGCCCTGAACAACGCGGTTAACTTCGCCAGTTGGGCATGGGTTATCCGGTGTGATGCCAAGAGAGATGGATTTGAACAGTGCGATTACCTGAGCAGCCAGGATGTAGTCGAAGGCAAGGTACATGTTGTCTTTTGCGAAGAGCAGACCAAAGTCGATATAGAGGTCAACGAGTTTTTCGATGTCTTCGTATTTACGAGCGGCTACGGCTACCAGTTTGTTGCCCTTTCTCTGGGAAGCCATTTCCTTAACCAGGTCGTATTCATACTGTCTCTGATATGGATCATCAGAAATGTAGATAACGGTCAGGGTTTCGTCGTTAACAACAGATTTTGGTCCGTGACGGAAGCCAAGCGGAGAATCGAAGGTTGTTGTAACCTGGCCTGCAGTCAGTTCGCAGATCTTCAGCTGGGATTCCTGAGCGATGCCTTTCAGAACGTTTGCGCCAAGGTAAACGATACGGTTGAAGTCATAGGATTTAACCAGATCTTCACAGGCTTTGTAGCCATGGTCGAGGAAGTGCTGTCCTCTGAGGATAACGTCTTCCAGACGAGCTTCAGTTTCTACCAGGTGATCCAGGTTGAAGCAGAGCATAGCAGCCAGCATCATGTTGGAGAAACTGGAGGTCATGGCGAAGGACTGGTCGTGAGTCTCTTCCGTCAGGTTGATATCGAGGGCGTTGTCGCGTGCAGCAGCAGCTTTTGCGAGTGCGCCGTTCTTGTTGCAGGTGATGAACAGATGGTAAACGTTCTTGCCGCATACCGCGTCTGCTACCTGAACTGCGCCTACGGATTCCGGAGAGTTGCCAGAACGGCCGAAGCTGACGAGCAGAGTCTTGCGGTTTTTGTCGAGGTAGTTTTCTGGAGTTTCTACCAGGTCAGTCGATGCATAGGATTTTGCGCGGAAGCCTGTGCAGGTGTTGATGAAAGAATAGAGGGCATTGCCGACATATTCACTGGTTCCAGCACCGGTGAAGATGATATCCAGGTTTGGATCTTCCAGAAGCGGATCGATGAATGCCTTAATTTCGTCTTTCTTTTCTTTAATCTGTTTGAGTGTTTTCTTCCAGGTGTTCGGCTGCTGGTAGATTTCCCGAGCTGTCCAGATGCCGTTTGCGCTTTCCCAGAAGTTCTCTTCATGACCAAAAATCATGTTTGATTCCTCCTTTAAAGTTGGTTTCATTATACTTTGATTTACACTTTTACGATTATCCGACGACATTTTTGTTTAAAAAGTGCAAATCAGCGAACGGATTTTTTGAAGTCCATTCCTCCCTAATATCGTACTCTGTCTCAAGCCGGATTTGAGCAAGAAATAACCCCTGAACGGATATTTTTTTGAGTTTTTTTGCCCCTTTTATCCGGATCCAGTACATCATTTTTCCAGTATTTTGATTTTATCGTCTCGATCGGATTGGTTGATTTCACCGACAGTTCCTGTTTCTATTCGCTGCCCGTCCGGATCGGTGAAGCATCGTCTCTTCTTTTTGACGGAGGCATTTTCCAGAAACAAAAGAAAAGAAAAAATCTGCGCTGCGCCCGATCTGCGCAAAGGCGAGCGTACGGTCTGCCGAAAATAGCTTTTACTTATGTTTGCTTCTCTGGCTATAATAGAACTCAATGAAAGGAGCTTGCTCTATGGCTCAGAAATCATCAGCCAGCCGTAAAGGACGTACGGTCTCTGCACCGATCGATCCCGAACAGCCCGTTGGTAAACATTTGTTTTTCGATAACAAGAGACGTCTGATTTACGTTTCTCCGCTGCTTCACAAAAATCTGTATCTTCCAAAATACGACTACAAGCGGTTCAACCGCTACAATTCCCGCTTTATCGTCGCCGTCGCTACGATCATGATCTGCGGTTCGGCATTGACCGACTGGTTCAAGATGCCTATGTGGATCGCTTTTGTATTGGGCGCTTTAGTTTTTGCCGGTTTTGAATGGAGTTTCTACAAATTCCAGAAAGGCCTGACCGTCGTCAGTGATTTCGACCCATCCAAAGCTACGCCAACGGTAAGCTCCGTGATTTCTTCGGATATGCGGACGAAGACCTGGCTCAAAATCATTCTCTTTATTGTTCTTGGTGTTCTGCTGGTCGTAAATGCCTACCAGTCCCACTATTCGCAGCAAGTCATCATCCTCTGCTGGTGCGGTTTGGCAGTCTGCGTTTACATGGCGATCAACCTGCTCATCATGTTGTTCCGATCTCCAAAAGAATAAAGAACAGGGTACGGCTCTTTCCTGCCCTGTACTGACGCCAAACCCATCCAATGAAAAATCCGCCCGGGCGATCCGAGCGGATTTTTTGTATTCTTTCTGATTGTTTTGCGTATGGAGTGAACTTACGTCAGACTTTCAATGGTATATTGCGCATTGAACGTGTCTCCCGGCTTAAGAGAAAGTGTGCCTTCGCGTTTTTCAAACGGGCCGTCGACCTTTTCAAAATCGGTATGGCCAAACCAGGGTTCGATGCAGATGAAATCGCTGCTGCGATCCGCATTCCACAGAGCTACCGTCGGGAAACCTGCAAAGCTCATTTTCAGGCGCTGTTCATCCTTATAGAAAAGCGTCGCTTCCCGGGCTTCGATCTGATCAAAAACGAGCGTCGCGTATTGATCCATATCTTCGTGATTGCATTTCCATGTATCGAGAATGACCGGAACACGTTTTACAGGCGAAAGATCCGGGAAAAAGACGATCTGATCCGCCATGGATTTGGGTTCAAAGGAGATGGAGAAATCTTCAAACACTTCGTCGGCGTTCTGTACGGTTTTAAACGCTGGATGAAGACCGAAGGAAAACGGCATCGTCTTATCGCCGGTATTGGTAATCGCATACTGCACACGTACACCGTTTTCGAGGAGCGTATAGATCAGTTCAAAATGGAAATCAAATGGGTATTTCTTCAGAGTTTCCCCATTCGAATCGAGGACATAGACAATACGGTCATCCTGAATGCTGCCATCCAGATTTTCATAGCGAACCAGTCCATGGTTTTTCATCGCATACGTTTTGCCTTCGATTTCGTATTCCCCGTTCTTCCATGTCTTTCCAATGGTCGGAAAGAGGGAGGGATTGCGGCCCGACCAGCCCTGATCGGCCTGATACAGAAGTTCACGGCCTGCTTTCTTATCGAACAGGCTGATCATCTGTGCCCCTGGATTATCGGTGCGCAGAAGCATGCGTTCGTTTTCAATTTTTAATGGATTCATTGAAATTTCCTTTCCGTTCTCCTGATGAGTTAAAAGCGCTGTGCTCGAACAGTCTGGCCCCTGAAGGCGCATCCTGCGAACGGTTCCTCCCTTTTTTGAAGCCTGTTCACCTGTTAGCGGACAGACACATGGCCTTTTCTATATGGAGTATATGGAGAGACAGATGAACGTTCAAAAGGCAGACTGCATTTGCGCTCTACAATCCGGTTCCGGCGCGTTTGAGACGTCTTTTTTTGAGCCAGCTGGATACGCCTTCTTCCTGAACGCTTCCAATGACTTCATCGGCGGCCTCTTTGGCTGCTTTTTTGGCGTTGCCAACGGCTACGCCATATCCGGCGGCTTTGATCATCTTCACGTCGTTGAGACCATCGCCTACCGCAATTGTCATGCAGGGTTCGTGGTGACGGGACAGTTTTTCCAGCGTCGACTCTTTGGAAATGCCGGGCGCCCGGATTTCTACACATTTACTGTAGAACACCTTGGAGCTGTCTGGAAGCAAAGCCGCAATCGCATCGCGTGTTCGCGAATCGTCTGTCCAGATAATGATGTTGCATACGTCATCGCCGACCCATTCCTTCGTCTTTGGCGTAACCATATACAGCTTTCTCCAGTGGTGGCGGACTTCCTTGGGCGCTTCGGAATTAAAGAAGTTGCCGTCGGGTCCGGAATAGCGCCAGAGCAGATGGTTTTCCCTGCAGAAATTGCGAATCGTTTTTACATCGCTGTTTCGAATCAGACGGGCATCGACGAGCTGTTTGTTCTCGTCATAAATGGCCGCACCGCCTTCCAGAATCATTCCGGAAAAAGGAAAACGAATGAATTCCGCTGGAAGATGCGCCATTTCGTAAGGCGAACGGCTGCTGACCAGATAGATCAGATCGCCCTGATCGACCAGATACTGGAACTCTTCCGTTAAATGCGAATCAATTTCATGAAATTTATTGTTGTAGAGCGTTCCATCTATATCAAACAAATAGACATGTTTCATTTGGATTTTCTGTCCCTTTCAGATGTTCTTGAAAACATCTTCGATGCTGACTCTTCTGCATGCGCAGACAAGGCCTTTGTGACCATTTTAATTTACATTTACAAAAAAAGCGAAGCGTTGCGCTTCGCCATTTCTATTTGAACCTGAGTTTAAGCTTAGTTTTCGTGGAAGACAGAAAGCAGTTTGGCTCTCTGCGGTCCTTTCAGTTTCTTGATTGCCTTGGCTTCAATCTGACGGATTCGCTCACGAGTAACATTGAACTTCTTGCCGATCTCTTCCAGTGTCCAGGTACGGCCGTTGTCGAGGCCGAAACGCAGACGAATGACTTTTTCTTCACGTTCGGTCAGTGTGGACAGAACTTCTTCGATCGTCTCTTTCAGAAGCTGGTTATGTGTGTATTCTTCCGGGGTGACGGTGGACTTATCTTCGATGAAGTCGCCCAGGAAGGTGTCGTTTTCATCGCCGACAGGCGTTTCCATGGAAACTGGATCGAGGGCAGAACGCTGGATTTCGTTTACGCGTTCGGCGGTCATGTCTTCCATCTTCTCCGCGATTTCTTCCGGAATCGGGTCACGGCCCAGATCCTGAACAAGCAGACGCTGGATTCGCGTCATCTTGTTGATGGTTTCTACCATATGAACCGGGATACGAATCGTTCTGGCCTGGTCGGCAATCGCACGGGTGATTGCCTGACGGATCCACCATGTGGCGTAGGTCGAGAACTTGAATCCCTTCGTATAGTCGAATTTTTCTACGGCTTTGATCAGACCGATGTTTCCTTCCTGAATCAGATCCAGGAAGAGCAGTCCGCGGCCGACATATTTTTTCGCAATCGATACAACCAGACGAAGGTTGGAGTCAATCAGGATCTGCTTGGCTTCCTGATCGCCTGCTTCAATTCGTTTGGCAATCTCCACTTCCTGCTGGGGAGTAAGAAGAGGAATGGCACCGATTTCTTTCAGATAGGCTTTTACCGGGTCGCTGGTTTTCGCATTGCTTGTATCCGCAAAAGTACGTTCCAGACGGGCGAGTTCTTCCTCTCGGCTGCTGGCTTCTGAATCTTCCGAATCTTCGTCCTCTCCATCGTCAAGAGAATCGTCATCGCTGTCCAGTTCTTCGATGTCTTCGTCATCGTCACTGTCGGATCCATTGATGCTGATCTTGTTTTTCTGACACCAGAGGATAAGAGAATTCAGATCGCTGTCCGAGAGATTCAGCTCGTTCAGAGCTTCCATGAACTCTTTCTGATCGAGTTTCGCCCCGGCTTCTTTTGACGCTTCGAGCACCATTTTGACATCATCAATCGACGAAAAGCTCAGTCGCTTTTTATTCTTCTTTGCGGCCATTCAAATCTTCCTTTCAGACTTGTTCTAACGTGTTTACTACCATATTGGCACAGATCGTTTGGTTTGATTCGGCAGATGCACCAGTAGATTCTTCGCAAGGATTCATCCCCGCGCAGAATTTGCGGATCTCCGGCAGACGCTGGCGGGTCTCCTCTATGCCCAGTTCGTACCACGGTTTCAGTTTGTTCGGATCCGTAGTATAGCGGGTAATATGCATGTCTTTTGAGGGGCGAAGAACAAGCGCGCGTCCCTCATCTTCCAGCCGGTCAATCAGGTCCCATTGTTCCTGGTAGCGGATGTGCCGTTTTTTCAGATGATCCGTAATGACCGGATCACGATAAATCAGCCGGGCAAGCCAGACCTGCCATTTTGGTGCCGGCTTGCGGCGGTATCCTCTTTCTTTTGTGGAAAGGATAACTACCTTTTCACAGCCTGCGTCGAGAGCCTGCTGAACGGAAATCATATCGACCAGACCGGCATCAAAATATTTTTTGCCGTTCCAGCGATACGGTTTGGCCAGAAGCAGCAGTGCGCAGCTGGCCTTGATCAGCGTCATGCTCTGATCGACATAGGGCTTTCCAAAGTATTCCACTTTGTTTTCATCCATGTCATACACGCCGATTTCCATGTCCGTAGAGGATTGGAAAAAGGACTCGAAATCGAGCGGTGCATGTTCTTCAATATATTTATTGGTGGCTTCCAGACCGAAGAGTCCGCCTTCCTTAAAAAGGGGAACGATGCCGATAGCGCCCTTCTGATCCGCCGCTTCAATCGTGGTCACTTTCAGTCTGTCAATCTGACGGGATACGTAAGCCAGAAGGACTTCCGACCCCGAGGAAATGCCGACGGAGTACGGGAAGTAGATTTTCTCTTCGAGAAAAGTCTGCAGAACGCCTGCGCTGTAGGCAATTTTCGTTCCGCCGCCTTCTACAACCAGTCCGCATTTGTACTTATACTGTTTTTCAGACATTCCGAACGCAGCCTTCTTTTCTGGCCTGGTCGGCTACTGCTTTGGATACTTTGTCTTTTACGCGCGGATCGAGGGCGCTGACGATGACATAGTCTTCCTTCAGATCCTCATCGCTGATCAGCGAAGCCAGCGCTTCAGAAGCCGCGAGTTTCATGCCGTCGGTAATGCGCAGAGCGCCGGCATCCAGAGCACCCCGGAACAGCGCCGGGAAAATCAGAACGTTATTGATCTGGTTGTCAAAATCGGAACGTCCCGTACCTACCACGCGGGCACTGGCTTTCTTAGCAAGAGCCGGATCGATTTCCGGAACCGGGTTGGCCATGGCGAATACGATCGCGTCGTCGTTCATCGAACGAACCATGTCTTCGTCCACCAGACCGGCAGCCGAAACGCCAATGAAGACATCGGCGCCTTTCATGGCATCGCGCAGCGTACCCGGCTTGCCGTCCGGGTTATATTTTTCGGCGAGTTCCTTCTGCATTTCGTTGCGGGCGTTTTCTTTGGTCACGATACCTTTGGAGTTGCAGAGAACGATGTGGCGGAAACCGTACTGACCGAGCAGATCGGCAATGGCGCATCCCGCGGCACCGGCGCCGGAGAAGGCAACGCGTACGTCTTCTTTTTTCTTACCCACAAGTTTCAGGGCGTTAATCAGAGCGGAAAGAACGACGCAGGCGGTTCCGTGCTGGTCATCGTGGAAGACCGGAATGCTCATGCGTTTCTGCAGTTCTTTCTCAATATAGAAACAGTTTGGAGCGGAAATATCTTCGAGGTTGATTCCGCCAAAAGACGGTTCGAGCGCAGCGACAATTTCAATGATCTTATCGGGATCCTGCTCATTGAGAACCAGAGGAATCGCATTGACATCACCCAGTTCCTTGAACAGCACACACTTGCCTTCCATAACAGGAAGGCCGGCCAGTCCGCCGATGTTTCCAAGACCAAGTACAGCCGATCCATCCGAAACAACCGCAATCGTGTTCGAACGTCCGGTATATTCAAAGCTTGTCATAGGATCTTTTGCGATTTCCAGACAGGGAGCGGCAACGCCGGGGGTATAGGCGATAGCCAGATCTTCATGGGTTTTCAGAGTCGGTTTGGAAACGATATCCACCTTTCCCTTCCATGCTTTATGAGCTTCAAGCGCCTTCTTTGCGTAATCCATGGTTTTCTCTCCTCCAGTTTTTTCTCTTAACAGTCTTTTCCAGCCAAAACGAAGGCTTTCGCCCGCGTTTGTTCGGCCGATGTTCTGATTTTGCCCATCGATTCATTTTTTGGGTACGGGCACTCAATCATAGCACAAACGGCCTGTTTTTCTTTGAATTTCACTTTATTGGATTGATTTTTCCAATAAATTTTCAGCCTGCTCGTTTTTTCCTTGCAAAGAAGAAGTTCCTGTGCTTTTGGATTTGCGGCGATGGATATTCTCCACGTGTGCAATACTCCCTCTGTCTTTTCTTTGACGACGGTTCCTGTTCAAAGCGTCGTAAGGCTTTAAAGCCGCTTTACTTTGCGACAAGAGTGTGTTAGCAAGCTGTACTTTCTATTGTATTCAAAGCGCCCGTTTTGCTTGCACTTTTTTATTACTTTCTACCGAAAATTCAATTTTCTGGCTTTTGAAACCGTTTCCCGTTCACTGGATCTGCGTTTTAGCGAACCTTTTGTCCAGAGTGTTTGACCGACGGATGTAAAACCGGGTTTCTCTTCTTTATTTTTCGCCTTCTGTCAAAAACAGAGGCCCGAGTCGGGTCGGGCCTTGTGTGTTTTTCGGTTTGTCTGTGTTGATCAATTTTTTCTGAACGAAATCTCTTCTGACGTTCGCAAGGCAGAGCACTGACGACATCTGGAAGATCGGTTGGAATCCGGTTCTTCGTTCTCAGATGTCTGCGTGTACGACCTAGTCCAGATTGCCTTCAAGCAGGTGCAGCAGCACGTCTGTCATCTTTTCCATTTTCTGGATGGAGACGAATTCATAGCGTCCGTGGAAGTTATTGCCGCCGGTTCCAAGGTTTGGCGTAATCAGGCCTTTCCAGGTCAGACTGGCTCCATCGGTTCCGCCGCGGATCGGATCGCTTTTCGGCGTAATGCCGCAGGCTTTCAGAGCCGCCTTGGCGCGCTCAACCGCGCGCATGTCACCATGCATGGCATCTTCGAGGTTGTAGTACTGATCGCGCATCGTGATCGTGGCGCAGTCTGGCCACATTTCATTGATCACATTGGTCATGTCTTTCATCAGCTGTTTTTTCTGTTCGAATTTTTCCCGGTTATGATCCCGGATAATATATTGGAGAGACGCCTGATCGCAGTCGCCCTTCACTTCCAGAAGATGGATGAAGCCTTCGGTGCCTTCGGTAAATTCCGGGCGGGCCCACTGCGGCAGCATGGACGCGAACTGGACAGCAACCGCTGCTGCGTTGACCATCTTGCCTTTCGCCGATCCAGGATGAATGGCCTGTCCTTTGAACTGGATCTCAGCCATTGCGGCATTGAACGTCTGATAATCGACATTTTCAATTTCTGCCCCGTCGACTGTATAAGCGTAGTCGACCGGGAAGCGATTCAGATCGAAATGCGCCACGCCGCGGCCGATTTCTTCATCCGGGGTAAAGGCCACCATGACTTTTCCATGCGGCTTGCCGGACTGAATCAGCTGTTCGAGCGTCTCCATAATAATGGCGCAGCCGGCTTTATCATCCGCGCCGAGCAGTGTCGTTCCATCAGTGACCAGAATGTCATCGCCAATGACTTCCTTCAGCGAAGGAAACATCTCCGGATTCATGGAATAGTCCTTGCCTAAGGCAATCGTTCCGCCATCATATTTGCTGATGCGCTGCGGATGAACGTTGGCGCCGCTTAGTTCCGAAGCGGTATCCATATGCGAAATCAGACCGATGGCATCGCCCTGAAATCCCTGGGTAGCCGGAATTTCTCCATAAACGACACCATATTCAGAAAGTTCCACGTTGCTTACGCCGATCTGCTTCAGCTCTTCTTCCAGTTTTCTGGCCAGAACGAGCTGTTTTTTCGTCGATGGGGCGGTTGTGGACGTTTCATCGGACTGTGTATCCAGAGAAACGTAATCCAGAAATTTATCGGTTACACTCATGCTTTTCTCCCTCTTTTCCTCTGCGGGATTCGCTTCCTCCTTCCCGTTCTGAAAAGGATGAGCTTTCCTGCACTTCGTCTTGCGACAGAAAGAAATGGATTTTCTTTGAGCCGCTGACGAATCGTACAGTCTCCGCAGACAGTTTCTGCTTTTATAGTTTCTATTATAGGCAGTTATTTCTAAACGCCTGAAATTGCGCTCAGAGCAGCTGTCTGGCTGCTTCGAACCGTCTGAACCAGAAGAAAGCAGAAGAAAGCAGAAGAAAAGCGGTCTTAACGCTCCCTGGACGATAGATCACCGGTGAGCGGAAGACCGCTTTGTTTTATCGATTTTAAAACTTCAGACAAATTCTAAAATCCTGTCCATCAGCGCAGAGCCGCGCTCAGACCAGGAACAAACTGTTTCTTTCTGGAGACGTAGCCGAGCTCTTCAAATTCCTTGAGAATCGGACGGATTCGGGCGGCTTCCGGACCGGCAGCGATAAAGTGCGAACCGCTTCCTTCCACATTGGTAAAGGCCATGACCCAAAGACCGATCTTGCGGTTTCGGGCTTCCTTTTCCATATATTCTTCAAAGTCATCGCGGATGCGTTCGACATCGGAATAGTCGAACACCAGTACCTGACTGATTTCCGTCTTCACACCGGAGAGATCGAACTCCTTGCAGTCCTGATACAAAATTTCCTTGAACTCCTTGCCTTCGATCGTGGCGGTATGGCGAAACAGATCTTCGGCCATTTCCGCGGCGTTCAGACCGTACTCCTGTTCAATGTTACGAGCTGTGATCTGGTCGGTCATCGTGCAGGTCGGAGATTTGAAGTTCATGGTGTCGCTGATCATCGCATACAGAACCAGCTTGGCGATTTTCTCATCCATGCGGATATTCAGTTCCTGATACATCAGGGCAATGATCGTATTGGAAGAACCGACGATCATGTTGCGGAACACGATCGGTTTGGTCGTTTCAATATCGCCGATGCGATGATGGTCGACAATCTCGAGAATTTCGCCCTGTTCGCGATCGTCGATGGACTGCTTGCTTTCGTTATGGTCGACCAGAATAAACTTCTTCGGTTCGGCCTTGAGCAGATGGTAGCGGGCTACCGCACCGACGATCTGGTTTCCGACAACAACGGGATAGGAAGAATGCCTCGTCTGCAGCATCTTCTTCTCGACGTCTTCGAGATATTCAGAAGGATGGAACGCCACGGCTTTTTCCTTTGGCGTCATGATCATGCGCACCGGAATCGAGCGGTAGATCATCTGAATGATCTTCATCAGGTTGTACGGCGTACTGATCAGCGTAACCCCCATCGCTTTCGCCATTTCAAAAATGTAGTCGTTGGGGACAAAGCCTTCGGCAATGACGATCATGGCGGCCCCTTTGGCCATCGCCTTGATCATGTCGTCTTCATGATCGTTGAGCACCATGATCGCGCCGGTCAGGTCGCGCTCCATCATCTTCTTATCCGCGATGCGAACATCGCCGCTTTTGGCGCGGGTTCCTTTAAAAAGGATTTCACCGTGAACAACGTCCTGGATATTTTCGTCCGGCGTATCCTTGAGCAGCTCGCGGGTGATATTGAGATCCTGCATCTGGATTTTGGAAATATCGGCCAGGGTAACCATGCCGGCATAACGGGCTTCGTCATCGAGCACGTAAATGGTTTTCGCATTATTTTCCAGCATCAGATCCCAGCCGTAGCGCAGCGTGTCGTTCTGATTGATCAGCGTTGCCTGGTCAATTTCAATTTCTTCCAGCGAATTCTTGGCCGTCGACAGACGGATCGGCGCGGGTACGCCGACTTTGTCCAGAATGTATTTCGTCTCCGGATTCAGATGACCCAGACGGGCCGGTACTACATTTTCCCCCAGCTTCTGTTTCAGAGCCGCCAGAGTAATGGCACCGCATACCGAATCCGTGTCGGGTCGTTTATGACCAATTACATATACGGGCTGTTTCATATTCATTCCTCATGATTTACTGTATGATTTTTCGTTTCAAGTATAGCATGAACAGGATACCCGCTTTTTGCCCCCGTGTCTGATTCAGACACCTTTTTCAACGATTGCACTTTTAGAAAAGGCATTCGAAATCCCTTTCATCGTTTTGAGGAAAAGAGCAGCGGATGAAGAGCGGCAAACCAACTGGGTTTCAAATTCCCGATTCGGCTTCTTTCCCAGGAAAAACGCAGGATCAGAAGCGCCTGGATCCTGCGTCATTGGCTTAAAGCTGTCCTTTGTGGGTGATCTTCTTTGATGATCCGTTCTCGCACGAAACACGAAAAAGCGATTTTGTCTAAGCCGGAAGACGGGAAGCGTCCGGAAGCCGGCGCAGTGCAAGAAGACGATTTCCCAGATCTCTGGTCATCGCATTGACCGTCTGCTGCGCAGTTACAGTATCGAGAAGATCCTGCGCTGCTTCGGCCTGTGTCAGAAGATTCGTTTTGTCTTCCCCCTCCGCAAATTCATTCAGCTGCAACGTATGGGTTTTGTTCAGAGCACATTTCAACAAAGACATATCCGGCAGAGAACGGACAGTTTCGATCAGGCTGTCCGCCTGTTCAATGAGCGCCTCAATCTGCTCGTCCGTTGTATCGACGGTGAGCTGAACGTTCTGCCACGAATCGCTGAGCGTCTCAAGCTGTTCTTTCAAAGAAGAAGGAAGGACGTTCTTTTCTTCTTCTTCCTGAAGAATCGCATCAATCGTTTCCATGCGCTCTTTTAAATCGAGAAAGGCATGACTGCCTGTCGCGCTGATTTCCGCAATATGGAACGAGTTGTTCACATTGCTTTCAACGCCTTTCAGACGGATCCAGGAAACCAGCCGGTCTCCGTCAAACGTATACGTATCGCCAGATTCCGTTGAAGCGGCCGTACTGGTCTTTTCCCCGATCTTTTCCCAGGTTTTGCGATCGAGTGATCCGTACACTTCATATTTATAGTATTTCGACGCGTTAATCCGGGTCGTCACCGTAAGCGAATCCAGCAGAACGGGATGATCGAGCTGAATATCCACACACGGATTCAAGGTATTGGAGCTGCCGTCCCAGAACGTCGATGTATTTCCGTCCACCGCAAGCCAGGCATGGGAATCCCCCCACGTTTGGGAAGGATAGACCCCTTGTTCAAAACAGAGACTGGACGATTTGCGGGAAAGCCATTCGGCAATTTTTTCGCACAGTCTGGCTGTCTCTTCCTGCGTTGCCGCCGCATTGGCCAGCAGCGTTTCGCCTTCCTGCGCCAGTCTGGCGATTTTCTCTAATGTTTTTGGATCGTAATCGGCTGCCGAAGCCGCTTCGGCTTTTTTCATGAGCTGTTTTAACGGTGCTTTATCGACCGTATGATCGAGCGTTCCCTTGCGAGACTGATTGAACATCCAGTCGATCGCATCTTCGAGATTGGAGACACCGTTTCCGTCATCGTCGAGCGTCTTGCTCCAGGCGTAGTTCCAGCAGAAGTGGGAAGTGCTGTCGTATTCGGTATACGTCACATTTCCATACGGAGCCATCGCTTCGTACATTACCCTTCCCGCAGCGGAGGTAATGGTCGGATCGTTTTTACAGTGGTACATGCGAATCTGGGTTTTTGAGGCATTTTCCGCGAGTGTCGGATCCCCGATTCCGCACATCGGCATAGCCGCCGCAAAAAGATATTCGTCATCGCGCAGCAGCAGATCCCAGGTGGCGCATCCCCCCATGGATTCGCCGGAAAGATACGTGCGATCCAGATCGGTATGGTATGTGTTCTGTACCTGCTTGATCAGGTTATACGCCGCGTCGAGATTCTGAGAGCGTTCCCTTTCCTGCATATCCCAGTTCGAACGCTTCCAGTAATTGCCGTTTACCGTCAGCCCCGGCAGATTGACCCAGCGGTCCTGTTCATTGCCGTCGTTTAAATACGTTCCGTTCACCGTCGCCTGTGGTGTCTGCGGCATCAGAACGATTGCCTTGCGAACCGGATTGTCCCGATCCGCCAAAAGCTGATAGCCCATGCCATAATGACGGTTGACGACCGTTCTCGTTTTCCCGCCGTCGGAATAGCCGTGCATGTGAACGACAAGCGGAAGATCTTCTTCAACGCTTCCGTCCGCATTTTTGGGTACGTACAGCCAATAGCTGAGGGTCACCCCGTTTTCATCGGTATAGTCGAGCTGCTGCAGGCCGGTCTTTTCAATCATGTCGCTCGTTCCCTGATCGCTTCCGGCAACAAATCCGTACAGGCTCGGGTTTTGCGTCGGGGCATCGTTGGCCGCCAGTACGGGCATGCCAAACGCCGAGCAGCTCAGGCTCATTCCAAGAAATCCTGCCGCCAGCCGTTTTCTGAATTGCTTCATAGTTTCCTCTCTTCGTTTTCTCTTCTTCCATTTTGTACGCCGGACTGAACCTTCATGGACGCAGGTTTCTGCTTTGCCTGTGCCGTTTCCGACGTTTGATGGTTTCAATTTACCATTGGCTTTTTTTGCAGTCTTTGCCCGTATAAGGAAAGAAATCGTCTATTCCGGCAAACTGTCCGGCCGTTTTTTTGAAGGCTTGGCGGCCCTGGGACTGGAGAGAAAAGAAACTCTGTCGTATACTCTTGCATGAGGCTTGAAGAGCTTCTCTTCAAAACGCCGATCCATTCCTCGGGAAAAGCGGGCGGTCCATACCGTCTGCGTCCAGTGTCTGGATTGCCTCAGTTATTATCTGTTCTCAGCTATTTTTAACCCAGTTTCACTCTACAACAATTTCTGAAAAAGTTTTTCTGAATTTGTTGACTCCCCTACAGGGAATTGGTAATATAAGTAAGTCAGGTCAAGACGCCGGCATAGTATAATGGTAATACACGTCCATGGTAAGGATGAGCTCGTGGTTCAATTCCGCGTGCCGGCACCATTTGAAAATCAACCGCTCAAATGAGCGGTTTTTTTATTGTCCAGATTTTTTCGTGATCGGTTTCGATCGTTCGACTTCGATCTGGCTGTCGATCCATTCGGATTTGCGTCTGGATCAGCTTTGCGTTCCAGACGCCTTTCATCAAAAAAGCGAGCCGCTGCAGACTGAAATGCTTTTCGCATTCTCTGCCTGCCGGCTCGCTTTTTTCTTTTTTGTCTTTTCTTTTTCGGTACAAGCAGCTGGATCATGCCTGCGCATTTGTCTGCGGCACATCGGCGAGGGATCGGCTTTCCAGCCAGTTTCGAACGAGTTCCACCGGGAGTCCGACCACATTCGTGTAGGATCCGTCAATGCCGTCAACAAAATCGACATCCTGAATCCCGTAGCTTCCCGCCTTATCCAGACACGTTCCCTGCTCGACGTACGCCTGAATTTCTTTATCGCTCAGATTTCGAAAATGGACAACCGTCGTTTCCACTGTCGAGATCGTCTGCTTCTCCTCCATTAAAACGACTGCGGTTTTCACTTCATGACTTCTGCCCGAAAGAGAGCGCAGCGTTTCAAAAGCTTCGGCTTTCGATTTGGGCTTTTGCAGGATCCGGCTGCCGTCCACAACGATCGTGTCCGCGGCAAGAACGATGGATTCGGGATGAGCCTGAAATACCTCTCTGGCTTTAGCCAGCGCTACATCGCGCTGAGCTTCATCGATCGGACCAGAATGGAAGACTTCGTCCCCTTTTGCGGGAATGCACTCAAAATCGGAAACAATGGTTTTCAGCAGCTCTTTGCGCCGGGGCGACTGGCTGGCAAGAATCAGTCTGGACATAAGAAAACTCCTTTCGGTTCATGCGATTTTCTCTTTCCCTATCCTATCGCATTTTCTTTTCGACGTTCGACTCTTTCTCCCTGCCAGCTCCTCAGGTACAGTATCCTTCTCTTTTTCTCAGGCAGTCGTCGGTTTTATGGATTTCGAACCGAATCCATTGACGAAAGCTTCCGTTTTGCGTATTGCGCAGGTACTAAGAACGACAAGGAATTCTACGAAACTTATACGTGTAAAAGGGTCTCCAGCCAGAGGCCTTTTTATGTAAGCGTCAAATAAAAGACGGGTATTTTCTCGACCGCCTCCTTGGGATAATTCCTTTATTCAAGGAGGCTTTTTCATGGAATCAATCATCCCTGCAATCGATCTCGGTATCGATTTCTCCAAAG
>NZ_JAHDSX010000005.1:0-90050 GCF_020969955.1 Allobaculum fili
GTCAATAGATTTTTAGAAAAAAGTGAAAAAACTCGAATCATTCGAGATTTGACTTGAAGAGTAGAAAAAAGACCACATCACTGCTTAACGCTGATGTGGTCTGAGAAATCTTAACTTAATGACATTGACGAAGCAGCAAAGAAAAAATGCTGGTAACGATCGAATTCTCGATCGAATCCAAATCCAGCCGCGACGAATTGGGGGCACCACCTTGCGCCGCGTAACAAAAGAAAATGCATGAAAGAACTCAAAAGAAAGAGGAATACGAATATGTATACTGCATTATCCATCGCCGGATCCGATCCGAGCGGAGGCGCCGGCATTCAGGCCGATCTGAAGACTATGACGTGCAATGGCGTTTTCGCCATGGCGGCCATGACGTCTCTGACGGCCCAGAACACAACCGGCGTCAGCAATATCTTCCCCGTCACTCCCGAATTTATCCGCGAACAGATTGAAATGGTCGTTCACGATATTCGACCCGACGCCGTCAAAATCGGCATGGTCGGCAGTGCACCTGCCATTGAAGCGGTCGCTTTATCCCTTCAGGAAATTCCGGATGTAAAAACCGTCGTCGATCCCGTCATGGTTTCCACCAGCGGCAGTCTGCTCATTGATCCAGACGCCATCGAGGCGCTTAAAACGCATCTGATCCAGGACGCCACCCTGATCACGCCAAACATCCCCGAAGCCGAAGTTCTCTGCGGCTTCTCCATTCAGAACCGGGACGACATGGAAAAAGCCGCCCGCAATCTGGGCAGCACCTTCCATACCGCCGTTCTTGTCAAAGGCGGTCATCGCGTCGAAGACGCCAACGACGTGCTTTACGACGGAAGCAATCTGATCTGGTTTGAAGGCGAACGCGTCCAGACGGAAAACACGCACGGCACCGGCTGTACCCTTTCGAGCGCCATCGCAGCCAATCTGGCCAAAGGGTTTAATCTGCCTCAGTCCGTACGAAGAGCCAAAGCGTACATTACCCGGGCACTGGACGACGGCCTGAATCTGGGCAGCGGTCCCGGACCGATGAACCATGCCTTTAAAGGTCACGAAGATTTTTTTGATCTTCCTGAAAACGATCCGGAGGTCTAGGTACGATGCTTACGCAGATTCTTATTGTCGTCAGTCTCATCGCCTATTTTGGAATCAGCCTCTGGCTGGTTAAGGACGTAAAGCTGACCACGTCTTCGATTTCGATCTGCGCGATCTGCATCGCGCTGACCCTGATTCTGGAATCCATTTTCATTCCGCTGCCGACCGGCGCGGTGATCACGCTGTGTTCGCCCGTGCCGCTGCTGGTTCTGGCCATCTGCTTTGATCCAAAGCTGGCCATTCTTTCCGGATGGATTACCGGTCTGCTTTCCATCGCACTGCTTCCTACCTGGCAGCCGGTCCATTGGGCACAGATTTTTGTGGAACACCTGGTGTGCTTTTCCTGCCTGGGCTATGCAGGACTGTTTTCGGCGAAAACGAAGCTGGGCATTCTTCCCGGCCTTCTGCTCGCGTTTGCGATCAAGTTCATGGGCCATGCGGCCAGCGGTGTTGTCTTCTTTTCCCAGAACGCCTGGTCGGGCTGGGGTCCCTGGGCTTACAGCATGACGTACCACCTCACCAGCAAGGTCCCGCTGTTCCTTCTTTGCACGCTGGTCATGCTCGCCCTGCCGCTCAAAACGCTGGAGCGCCTTGGCAAATCCAAAATGGTAAAGAAAGGAGCCGCCCAGTGATTGAAGCGCTTCGTCATAAGAAAGATTCCTTCAGCGCGCGTCTTTTAAACGATTCCATTCCGTACTGGAACCATTACCTCCGCCATCCGTTTCTGCAAAAGCTGGCCAATGGGACGCTCTCGCACGATCGCTATACCGGCTACATGATGCAGGACTATCTGTATTTGAAAGAGTATGGACGCTGCTTCCTTCTGGGTATGGTTAAGGGCACCGACCCCGCCTTTCGCGCCGTTTGCGAACATTATCTGAAGCGGATCAACAATTTCGAGCTCGACGTTCACCGCGGCGCGTTTGAAGCGCTCGGCATTTCGAAACAGGATCTGGAGCGTGCCGTTCCTTCGCTGGAAAATCTTGGCTATACCTCCTACATGCTCAAAGTCTGTCTCGAAGGCAAACAGGAAGAAATTTTAATTTCGATTCTCGCCTGCGCCCTCAGCTACGAATACATCGCGCACGAAATCGTCAAGGAAAAGCCCGAAGCCTTAAACGATCCGCTGTACGGCAGCTGGTTTGCGCAATACGACTCGGCCGATTACGCCAAAGAAAACGATGACCTCTGCGCGCTGCTCGACGATCTGACCAGAGAGCTTTCCAAAGAGCGGCTCGATGCCCTCGAGAATATTTTCCAGACCTGTTCCCGTTTTGAAATGGGCTTCTGGAACGGAGCCTGGCAGACGGGTGATGAAACGCGGCTTTGTGCCTAAGCGATTTGTAAACACCCAGTAAACGCTCTATACGCGTTCCAAAATACGAATCTCCCGAAAATACGCTGCGCTTCAAATTCCGCCATTTAATGAAAACTGGCTGAGCGGATCCGTCCGACTCAGCCAGTTTTTATCTGAAATTTTCTGCATAAAGCTTCGAATTACCTGGAAGCTTTTTTCTTGCGAAGGAATTCCGGAAGCGGTTTTCCTTCTTTTTTCCACTGAATGAATTCCGCTGTCGCGGTAAAGACGGCATCGCCGGCGGAGTTCAGGCAGGTTTCTACCGAATCCTGAACGACACCGATAATGAAGCCGACCGCTACGACCTGCATGGCCACATCCTGAGAAATGCCAAACAGGGAGCAGGCCATCGGGATCAGCAGAAGAGATCCGCCGGCAATACCCGAAGCGCCGCATGCACCGAGCGCAGCCATCATCGAAAGCAGAACCGCAGCCGGGAAGGAAACCTGAATGCCCAGCGTATTGGCGGCAGCGAGTGTCATGATCGTAATCGTGATCGCAGCGCCGTCCATGTTGATCGTGCTGCCCAGCGGAATCGATACGGAATAGAAATCCTTATCGAGACCCATCTTCTTGCACAGTTCCATGTTGACTGGAATATTCGCAGCCGAACTGCGGGTAAAGAATGCCGGAATGCCGGATTCTTTCAGGCACTTGAACACGAGCGGATATGGATTGACGTGCAGATAGCAGAACACCACAAACGGGGAAACGACGAGCGCCATGAACAGCATCGTGCCGACGAGCAGAAGCAGCAGCTTTCCGTAATCGGTAAAGATGGACAGACCGCTTGTCGATACAGTCGTGTAAATCAGACCCATGATGCCAAAGGGCGCCAGGTTGATTACCCAGCGAACGATCTTGCTGACGGCTTCCGCCACGTCGTTCATGAACTTCTTCGTATTGTCCGAAGCGCAGGCTTTCATCGCCAGACCAAAGAGAACCGCATAAAACAGAATGCCGATATAGTTGCCGTCCGCGATCGACTGGATCGGGTTGGAAACGATATTGGCCAGCAGGGTATGCATGACTTCATCGAGGCCCTGCGGAATCGTGGACGCGCTCGCCGCTTCGGGCAGAACGATGGTCTGCGGAAACAGGCGGGACGCCAGCACCGCCAGTACAGCGGCTAAAAATGTCGTCAGCATGTACAGCCAGATGACAGTACCAAACCGGCGGTCAAGGCGGGAAGAATTTTGCGCAAGCGCACTTGCGACAAGAACAAAAACCAGAATCGGCGCCACGCCTTTCAGCGCGCCGACAAACAGATTTCCAAATTCGCCAATCCAGGTCCAGCCTGGCACCAGCAAAGCCAGTATGACGCCAATCACCAGACCAATCAGAATGCGAAGAATCAGGCTGGTACGGTTGTAGCTTCGAACGAGCTTCAGACACCCATTTTTAATGGATTGCATAAAAACTATCTCCTTTTCCCTTGTCGGAAAATGAAAAACATCGAACCAGAACAGCCGATCCGTGTTCGATGTTCAAATTCACCAACAAAAATAATAATACGTGATCCTCTGATCGCCATACAAAGACGCCTGTCTCCGCCATCTGAACGTTATTCTTGCTCGCTTTGTATGTTTTTATCATGTTTTTCGGAAGATACGTTCTTGCCTTTTGGCCTCTGTCGTTCTTTCTTCCATTCGTATCTTCCCTTTTCACACTTTTTGCCGCAAAAAAGCCGGAGCGTATGCTCCGGCCTGGCAATTCAAGGGGTAAATCGTATGACTCTGTCCTCTCTTTCGAATCTGGATTTTCTGATCAGTGCAGTTCGTAGTACTTGATGGAATCCTGCAGTTCGTCGAGGCGGCGGGTCATTTCTTCGAAATCGTCATCGTTTTCCGCCTGCTGATGGGTAACGAGCGAATCGAGCAGATCGGCGGCTTTCTTATTGATCTGGACGGAACGTTCATAGTATTTGCGCAAAATGTCCATGTTATGACCAATCTTCACATACTGTCTGGCCTGTTCGAGATTGTTCTGGGACATGGCGATCGCTTCATCCAGTCCAGCTGTGAAACGGGCAATCGACAGTTTGCTTCCACCAAAAATGTTTTCGAGAATGGCCTCGGAATTGTCCTTGATGCGGTGCAGTTCCCGGTCGTTGTTTTCGATCTGTGTCAGCAGATTGCGCTCGATCGCGCGCTGCGTCTCCTTGGCCTCGTCAACGACTGGCCGGGCCTTTTTCTCCGGTCGTGGGAAAAGTTGCCCGCTTCCGCTGGAAGCACGTGTGTCTTTCACATTGGGAATCGGCGGCTTTTTCGGAATGGGCGGCTTTTGAGACGGCCGCGCCTGTGTACGGGACGCATGGCTTTGCGAAGAATTCGCAGGAGAAGAATACGTACGCGGACCGGCTTTCAGTGCCCCCATGCCCAGGTAGACCGAGCCCCAGTTGGAAAAATAGCGGCTGAGGCCTGGTGCGAAAAACAGAAGGAAGGAATAGAGATACATCATCAGCCCTTCCAGATAATAAAAGGCATACGGCATGACGACCGGATGCGAATAGCCGAACATCGCCTCGTTATACTCGCTGTTTTGCGGCTTTTGCGGGGAAACGTACTCCGTTCGCGTTCTGGCCTGACCTAAAAAATGGCCGACATAGTAAATGACTGGAATAATAAAAAGGAGTTTGAAAATGAACCCCAGATGCAGAACAAAGGCCAGCGCCATGGGCAGAAGCATGGGGAGCAGATCTTTACCCGAATTATCTGACATATCTTTTCCCTTTCCTGAATAAAACGGTTTCCCGCCGATCGTGCCGTTCGCTCAAATCGCCCGGAAACCGGAAATAAACCTGTAATATGAATTATACCGGCCGCTCAATTTCTTTTCATCCATCGGCCGTCTGGAAAACCGAGGCTTATTAAAAACTTTACTATTCTTTTCCGGTATTTTGGATAGGCACCCATAACGCGGTCAGTCTGGGATTTTTTTGATTTTCAAAGCCTGTCCGACCACGGGAATCTTAAAAAACGGCCCGGTTTCTTTCCCGGCCGCTGTTCAACAGTATCTGTACACGATAAGGAGTCACCATGAATATTCTGTATTTTCTCTGCAACTTTCTGCTTTCCTTTTTTATTTTTCTGAAAGGCACCCAGATTCTCGGCTTTTTAAAGGCGAAAGAGTATGACAGTCTTTCCGGCTATTCGAGCCCGGATCTTGAACCGGGCACAAAGCGCTGGATTCGCGCTCAGGAAATTTATGGAGACGCCCTGCGCAAATGCGGCGCAGGACTGATGCTTCTGAATGTAGTCGGCGCGCTTTCCGTATTCATGCTGGAACTGCCGGTCATTCAGATCGAATCCGTCATCCTTCTGCTTCTGGAAATTCTTTCCTTTTTCGGCGCGAAACTGTGGACCAGAAACCAGATGGCCAAGGACATTGTCCTGACCCCTTCCGCCCCTGCAACGCCGGCTGGCGAAACCGCACCGGCAGACGAAGGATCCAACCGATCGGATGCTTCTTTGGAACATGCAGACGATGCGAAATCTGAAGCGCACAAAGCCGAGGACGAGAATCCCGACGAAAGTCCGAAAGAAACGCCGGCAAAAGCAGAAGAAACTTTCACAGCCGATACACAGGACGATGCGATCCCGGCAGAACGCGACGATGAGAAGGAATCGGTTTCTGAACAGGAAGAACTCGAACCAGATGCTGCCGCAAACGAACCAGACGCAGCCGCGCAGACCGAACAGCCGAGGGAAGCGTCTGTACCGACGGACACGAACGAAAACGAACCGGCTGAACCGGTCCTTCCCGCTGAAGATGCCCATATTCATTTGGCTCCTTCCTCGTCCTCTGCAGACACACAGACGACGTCTTCTGAACCGACTGCCTCTTCACCCTCTTCTGCTCCTTCAGAATCCGCAGCTTCTTCGATCGAACGCAAGGCGGCCCCTTCTCCGGAACGAAGAACTGCGCCGGCTCACGAAGAGAGCAGCTCGGAAGAATCCGGTCTGGAAGATGTGGATCCTAAAGAAGCCGACCGTCTGGCCCGCTCCATTCTGAAAGCTTCCGCTTCCCGAAACGATCGCGCCTCGTTCCATCGCCGCGATCGCCGCAACCAGCAGATTGCAGAAAACGGCTTTCAGGTCCACCAGATCCAGAACAATTCCGATCAGGCCTCCTTTTCCATCAAGCGTCTGCCGGAAGATACAGACACCGAATCCAAATAGAACAGTCAGGATCCCAGGATATAGAGTCATCCTCCGTTTTTCCGCTCCTGTCCTCCTCTGCTGTCCCCGTTTCAAAATCCATGCATACGAAAATCGCCCGCAGAAAGAAACAAAGCGTTTCTCCTTGCGGGCGATTTTCCTGTGTCCTCTTTGAGGTCTCACCGGATGATGTGCGGATCTCTGTCGATCTGCTGAATCTCCGTGAATCTGCGGATTTGTGCGAATCTGCATGAATCTGCAGCGATCTATGCGATTTTATTCGCGATTTTCCCTCTCGGACGGGTACTCGAGAATCTTTTCCATGCCGATTTTCTGCGGCTTGAGATTGAGCGACTCATAAAAGTGAAGGGCCGAAGTATTGTCTGCCCATACGTTGAGCGTCACGTTGTAACAGCCGCTCTTTCGTGCGAAGTCGCAGACGTATTCATACAGATGACGGCCGATGTGCTGATGGCGGATGTTCTGATCGACGCAGAGATCGTCGATATAGAGCGTTTTGATCGGCGTGAGGATATTGTCGTTGGGATGCTCCTGAAAAATGCAGAACGCATAGCCGCGAACCTGTCCTTCTTCATCTTCGTAAACAAAGACCGGTGTCTTTTCCTCGCGAAGAATCGTTTCGAGCTGTTCGTCGGTGTATTTGCGGGCGCCGGTCTTAAAGAGATCCGGGCGCGCCTGATGGTGTACTTCCAGAACCTGACTGAGCAGGCTGTCAATGACGTCAAGATCGTGAAGATCCGCTCTTCGAATATTCATTTCTGTTCCCTCCTCCATCCGGGCTGGCTACCGCTGGCTGGTTTTCTTCTGGCTTTGTTTCGCACCGTTTTGTCTTTGTTTTGGCCTGGGTTGGGCGGTTTTGGCCAGCCGCCTTCGGTCTGTACCTGCCGGGCGGTGTCCCGCCCATTTAAACCGGAATGGCTTTGCGGCTTATGCGGATGAGTGAAGCCTTGCTTCACTATCTTACATACTGGTTACAGACGTTTTTCATTGTAATCCTCTGCTTCTTCTTTAGCAGAGATTTTCCTTCGTTCCATTCTGTCTCCTTTTTGAACCTTCATCGTTTCCGCTCTGGAAAAGGGAGCCCATAAAAAACTGTCCGCAAGGGACAGTTTCGGGATTAGTCAGCGTAGAAGGCGATGCCTTCGTATTTCCAGCCGTAGTAAATCAGATTATCGCGTTCATCTTCACTGAGAGTGAAATGATGGCTGCCGGTTTCGGCATTCGGGTTATAGAGACGATAAACCGGATGTTCATAATGTTCCAGTGCAGCTTTCCAGGATTCGCCTTCTGCGCGCCAGCCAAAGCCCTGCAGCGCGTTGTATTCCTTCTCATCGATGGTGTAGTGATGATCGCCGGTATTCGGGTTATACAGACGGAAGACCGGAATCGCGTTGTCTTCGTCGCAGGAAGACCAGGCCAGACCTTCTGCATTCCAGCCGGCCCGATCGAGGTAATTGGCTTCCTGCAGATTCAGCGTGTAGAAATGTTCGCCGGAATTCGGGTTATACAGACGGAAGACCGGATCCGGTACACGCGAGTTCTGCGCGATCCAGACGAGACGTTCACGGTCCATCAGAGGTCCGCCGGAACGGTCACGGTACACATAGACGTAGGCAAACAGAGAAACGACTTCGCCGTTTTCGTTCAGCATCGGCGATCCGCTCTGGCCGCCGCTGCCGTACGTGTTGGATTCCAGAATGCGGTCAAACACTTCCACATCGCTGCCCCAGCTTTCGTACTGGGTCGAAATGTCATTTTCGTGATTGTATTCCGCCGGATAGCCGCTCAGATGCAGCCGCTGGGCCTTGGCGCCGTCAATCGAAAGCGGAAGCTTGCCGGTTTTGGCGGCAATGTCGTCGTTGAGTACAATCAGTGCCACGTCGTTGGCTTCGTGGGCGTCGTTCAGCCAGCCTTTATCGACTTCGAAATATTCAACATCTTCACTCGTCCACGCGCCAAACGGTGCGGAATAATCGGTGGCACCCGGGGTGATATGAATGCTTTGGATCCAGCCGTAGCCGTGTTCCACATCGTAAATACAGTGGCCGCACGTCAGAACCGTATTTGGACCAATGACAAAGCCGGTACCGACGTAATAGCGGTGTTCATCGTTCTGGTCTACAAATTCCAGACGAAGCTTGCAGATGGCGCTGTACGGCATGCGGGTCGTATCCATAACGCGGGTACGGGTTTCGGGAGAATCTTCGTTGTATTCGGGAAGAATATCCGAACCGTCCGGTCCGCTTGGATCTTCCTTGTACACCGGATCGAGCGGCTGTTCGTTTTCTGGTTCTGCCTCTTCTTCCGATGCAGCATCGTTTTGAATCTGCGTCGAATCAAACGCGTAGCGAACCGAGTCGTCCTCGACAGTTACTGTACCGTTTGGTGCGTCGGTAAAATCCGGCTTTTCCTTTGCCAGCATGGCTGTCGGCGAAAGAAAGGAAAACGCCATCGTCAGGCTTAATACCCAGGCGCCAAGACGATGTCCAAGTTTTGGACGCGTTGACCCATAGGCTGGGGGAATCGGATAAATATGTTTTCGTTTCATGCACAATCTCCTTATTCTATGTTGCCGGGCTGTGAAGTTTCCTTCGTTATGCGTCCGGTAAATATGTCGATCACTATATTGCAGTTTTCTAGTGCCATACTACCCGATCGGTGTCCGTCTTTCTTTTCAACTGACCATATAAAAATGCGGTTCGCATAATGTCAGTTCTGTTTTCTCGCCGTCCTTTCCGACTCTTTTTTCTCAAGTATCGGATCGGGTCAATTTCTTATCTTAGTTGTATATAAAGGCCTTTTTGCGCTTTTTTCGAGAGCCGCTCCCGCCTGGAAAAGCGGCGGTCCTGCCTCTTTCAAGTCCGGTTACCGAGCGATACGCCTGTGCCGTTTTTCTCGTTCTGTGCTGTACTTATTCGCAAAACGGATTTCATTTTGGAAAGCGGCCGAAAAAAAGGCTGATCCTTCTGAGGGTTCTGAAGTTCCCTCAGGCTGGATCAGCCTATTGTGCCTGGACAGAGTTCTGTCGTTCAGAATTTATGAACGAAACGGGTTCGCATCGATTTTCATCGAGCGTTTCTTCGTTCCTTACTTTTCGCTGCTTTCGCTTTCGCTGGAGTCAGCTTTTGAATCGTCGGCTTTGGAATCGTCGGCTTTCTTGTCTTCCGATTTCTTATTGTCCGACTTCCTGGTGTCCGGGGTTTCGACTTTGAAGATGTAGCGAACCGAAGTCTTGGCACCTTCCGGTGCACCGGCGAAGGTGGAGTACTCTTCGTTGAAACGGATCGTTTCATTGCAGAGGTCCTTGAACATGGCGATTTCTTCTTCGCCCCAGTTCAGAGCTTTTTTCAGCTGGCTCATGCCTTCGTCATTGAGTTTGACGGTTCCGTCTTTCAGCTGACGCGCACCGTCATCAAGCTGGCTTGCGCCATCCTTGAGTTGTGCGGCGCCATCCTGCGCCTGGGTGATGCCGTCATCAAGCTGGCTTGCTCCGTCATACAGCTGACTGGCTCCCTGATTCAGCTGTACAGCGCCTGCATGCAGAGCGCTCGATCCGGCGTAGAGACGGGAAGCGCCGTCGTGCGTCTGGGCGATACCAGCGTTCAGATCGTTCATGCCGCTGTGTACATCCGACGCGCCCTTGCTTAATACGGTTACGCCGTTGATCAGTTCCAGATGACCGGCCTGCAGCGCCTTGGCACCGGCATTGACGCTCGAAGCGCCGCTGGCGAGTTTGGCTGCGCCGTCATTCATGGACGCGGCAGCGGTGCTCAGCGATGTGGCGGCATCAATGAGTGTCGTGCGGCTGTCGGCCAGTTTCTGGGTCGAATCCGCAAGCTGATCCATACCCTTATTCAGGTCGTCGGCTTTTGTGGACAGCGTCTGGCTTAATGTGCGCAGACCGCTTTCGAGCTGGTCAATGCCGTCATCCGTCTTCGCTGTCAGTTCGCCGACACCGTCATCGAGTGTGGAGATGCCGGTATGCAGCTGGGAGGCAGCGGTACTTAACTTGTCGGTTGCCTGCTGGAGTTTCGTCAGCGAAGCGCTCAGGTTAGTGAAATCCTCGCTGGCGCTGATCTGGTTCAGACCATTCTGTACGCCGGTCAGTGCGGTAATGGCTGTATCGATATCGTGATCCAGGCTGGTCAGCTGCTGGACGGCTCCATCGAGTGAAGTGGAGATCGTGGAAATCTGGCTGAGTTTCTGGGAAAGACTTTCCACATTGGCTGTGGAAATCGGTGTAATTGCCGTCTGCAGCGGAGCAATCGAAGCCGGCAGATCGTCTACCGAAGTCTTGGCGGTGGCCAGACTGCTTCCGGCAGCCTGTACGCTGGTCAGCGCACCGGAGAGCTGCGGCAGAGAAATGGCATTCAGGGCAGCCCTGGTCGCTTCATCGGTTGTGGATGCAGCGGCAGCGGCAATCGCCTGACGTGCGGCTTCAACCTGCGAAGAGGCAGTCGATACGGATGTGGCGGCCTGACTGTTGGCGGTCTGTGCTGCGGTGATCGCATTGGACGCACCGGTTTTGGCGTTGGAAGCCGCCGCAAGTTTCGTATTGCGATCGGCAATTTCCTTGTTAGCTGCCTGAATCTGCGCGTTGGCCGAGGTTACGCCCTGGTTGATTGTATTGACGTCCGTACGAATACCCGAAGAAAGCGTTCCGACATTGGCGCTTGCACTATTCAGTGCGGTCTTCATCGTATTGAGCGTCTGCAAATCGTTCGCAAGCGTCGTCTTCTGACCCTGCAGAGTCGTCAGAGCGCCGGAAAGCTGGGTGCTCAGTGTTGACAGCTTGGCCGGATCCATCCCGGAAATCTGAGTATTCAGAGCGCTCAGACCATCGGAAATCTGTTTGGAACCATCCTTGGCCTGATCGGCTCCAGTCTGCAAAGACTGCACGCCCTGATCAAACTGGGTCTTGAAGGACGCTGCGCCATCGGCGGCTTCACCGCTCTTATCGGAAGCGGCTTTCGTAAATTCCGATACGCCGGATTTTGCGCTCTTCATGCCGTTGTTCAAAGCGAGGAAGGAATTGCCGAGCTGATACAGCTGGCCGTCCCGGCCGGTAAGGGCATCAACTTTTGTCTTGAACTGAGACGTACCGTCGCTCAGAGATTTCGATCCGCTTTCCAGCTGTTCGGTTCCGGCAGCCAGATCGTCGCTGCCTTTGGACAGCTTGTTGACGCCGTCCTGGGCAGATTTTGCACCGCTTTCGAGCTGTGCAGTTCCGGCGGTCAGCTTGCTGGAACCAGAAACAAGAGCATCGGTTCCTTCCGCCAGACGTTTCGCGCCGGCTTCGAGATCCGCGGTGCCATCCTGTGCGGCTGCGGTTCCGTCTTTCAGCTGGGAAGAACCGTCATGCAGTTTTCCGGAACCGTCTTTCAAAGCGCCCATGCCGTCGGTGAGGGAGTTTGTTCCGTCCAGCAGCTGATCGGCACCGTCGCTCAGTTTGGCTGCGCCGTCCACAAGCTGGTCAGCGCCGTCAAAGAGCGGCTGCAGTTTCGAAGTGAGTTCGCTCAGATCGTCCATATCGCTCAGTTCGGAAAGCTGGATTTCATTGGTTGCACCGAAATACATCTGCGGCACTTCAAAGTCTTTTACATCGGCTTCGATCGTCACATCATCACTGGCGCCAAGCTTATCGGTAAAGGAAGAAAGGCCGGCGCTGTCCATTGTTTCGGTTAATCCAGGCAGTGCAGCGAACATCAGGAATTCGCGTTCGCCGTCATTAATGGTCTCGCCCTGTTCGCAGGAAATATTGGAGAAGATCTTGCCGTCGAGATCCATCAGACCGCCCGCTGCAAAGAGCGGATGAATGATGACGTTCTTTCCGTTGAGATTAACGGTTTTCTTCTGATCGTTAACGAATTCCACGTTCATTTTCAGATGACCGCTTTTGCCTTTGAGCTGTTCGGCCGTCATCGTTTTTCCGTCCAGGCTGTAGGTAACTTTGATCTGTACCGGCAGTTTTTCCCTGGACGTACCCTGATAGTAAAGATCGTTGCCGTTTACGTTCCATGTGTAGACGTCGCCGGAAACGGTCGGCTTGTTGTCTTCTTTCAGATCCTGTACGTCGCTCAGTTTCAGATTTTCGCTGATCTCGCCGAGTCCGTTTGGATTGTGCAGCCAGGACGTAACGATCGTTTTGGAAATATTGCCGTTTTCATCCAGGAACGAGTAAACCGTTTCGGTTTTTGTGGTGTCTTTCGCATCCTTTTTGGATTTTGCACTTTCTTCCTGAAGGATCGTGCGGCTGGCGTTGGAAGGTTCCGCTTCCCTGGCCAGTACGCTAACAGGAAGTGCGGAAAGAGACAGAGCGCTGCTTAACAGAGCGGCTCCGAGTTTCTGAATTGAGTTTTTCATATTCGAAATAGCATTCCTTTCCCTCCGCTGTCCGTTTCCCGTTCGGTCCTTCAAACGGGAAATGGTTCTGGAGGCTGATTCTTGTCGGCCAGGCAATGGGAAGCCTGCGCCATGTGGACAAGCTGCTTTTTTACTGCGGGCATCCTGCCTGTATAGAACAGATGAGGATAAGATGGAAAATCTGCGGATTTTCTAAGCCAGACCGGTCTGCTGGTCCAGGCGAAAACCGGCTGGAGAATGCGGCTGGTTTTCTGAATTCACGTCATTCACTGTCTGTGCAGCAGTTTTGGAATCCTGTGTGTTTACCGTTTGGGCAGTTTCGGCTTTGGCATCCGAATTCGATGCGTCTTCTTCCGGTGCAGCTTTCGGCCAGCCTTTTGTGGTTCTGGTGATGAACTTGTTGCACGTAAGAAGCAGAGCCGGCAGAACCGTCAGAATGACGATGACACTGATCAGGGCGCCGCGGCCAAGCAGGGTGCACAGCGATTTGATCAGGTCCATGCGGGCAATCAGGCTTACGCCCGAGCAGGCCGCAAAGAAGGACATACCGGAAGTAATAATGGAAGGCATCGTCTGGGTGATCGCCGTCGTAATGGCTTCTTTTGGCGGCTGATGCGCAGCGAGCTCTTCACGGAATCTGGACGTTATCAGGATGGCGTAGTCGATGCAGGCACCCAGCTGAATGGTGCCGATAACGATGCCGGCGATGAACGGCAGTTCGGTATGTGTCAGATACGGAATGCCCATGTTGACGAAAATCGCAAATTCAATACAGAGCACGAGCAGGATTGGCAGCGATACCGATTTAAAGGTAAGGGCAATAATAATGAAGATAGCGAGGATGGAAACAAGGTTGACCATCTTGAAGTCGATGTCGGTAACCTTGATCAGATCGCGCGTCATGTTGCCCTCGCCGGCGATCAGCGCGTTCGGATCGTATTTCTGTGTAATGGAATACAGATCTTCAATCTGATTGTTCAGCTCATCGGTAGCTGAACGATAGGACGTATTGACGAGAATCAGCTTGCGGCCGTTGGCTTCGAGTACATCCCGGATGGCATCCGGTTCAAGTTCCGAAGGAATCATCGGTCCGGCAAACTTTTCATAGGCGACTACGCTCGTAATTCCATCGAGGTTTTCGATTTCATCGACCATCTGACGCGTCTTGGACGCGGAGAGATCCTGATCGACCATGATGAAATGCGAAGTCGTCATATCGAATTTATCTTTCAGTTCGTTGGTGCCCTCAACCGCCGGAAGATCGGCAGGAAGAGAAGCAGCCAGGTCGTAATACTGTGCCGTATGGGAGTTGCACCATAAGGCCGGAACAAACAGCAGGGCAAAGACAACCAGAATTGCTTTGCGATGCTTGACAACCCAGTCGGAGAATTTCGGCAGCGGACGGATCAGAACCGGATGCTGCCATTTTTCAATCCATGGGTCAAAGAACATCAGCAGAGAAGGCAGAACCAGAATCGTACACAGCACGGCGAACAGAACGCCTTTGGCCATGACGATACCGATATCGCGTCCAAGCGTCAGCTGCATGACCAGCAGAGCAAGGAAGCCGGCGATTGTCGTAATGGAAGAGCTGGTAATGGAAAGCCATGTCGCATGAATGGCCCGGGCCATGGCGTCTTCCTTGGAATCGCCTTTATTTTTCTCTTCCTGATAGCGGTGCAGCAGGAAGATGGAGTAGTCCATGGAAACGGCCAGCAGCAGAATCATGCTCAGCGCCTTGGTGACGTAGGAAATCTCGCCAAGGAAAATATTGGTTCCCATGTTGTACAGAATTGGATAAACCATGCCCAGAATGAAGATCAATGGCGCCAGCCAGGACTTCAGTCCGAGCGAAAGAACAATTAAAACCAGAAGAACCGCAATGGCGGAATAAATCGGCGTTTCCCGATCCACCATCGCTTTCGTATCCGCTGTAATAGCGGAAAAACCGGCGACATGCACGTTGTCGCTGCAGAGCTTTTTAATTTCCTCGATCGCATTCATCGTGGAATCGCTGGCCGCTGCATCCTTGAACGTGACGATGATCATCGTCGATCCGTCCGAATAGATGGCATCCGTCAGCGAAGAAGGAAGAACATCTGCCGGAATCTGGGCATCCACGACATCTGTCTTGGAGAGCGTCGTATCGACGCCGTCGATCTGAGAAATCTGCTCTTCCAGCCTGGCCACATCCTTGTCCGGCATGTCGTCTACAACGACCATCGCCGTACCCGCCAGGTTGAAATCGTCGCTCAGCACATCCTGCGCCACAATCGAGGGGGAATCCTTTGGAAGATATGTCAGAATATCGTAGTTAACACGCGTATTCATATATCCAATAACCGAAGGAATCAGCAGAAGCGTAGCTACAAGCAAGATAATATTCCGGTATTTAACAATAAATTTTGAACACTTTTCCATAACCGTAAGTACCTGTTTTTCACTGGTTTCCTTTCACATCACCCATCCTATTCAGTTTTTGACCATCGGTCAATATTTACGCCCGTATCCCTTTCAGACACTTTATTCCCTATGCCTAAAAAATGACTATCAGTCATTTTTTATATTTTTTAAAGGTTCGGGTGTATACTGAAGCCATGTCAGGAAAAGCCGAACAGAATAAACTTCATAAAAAAAACAGCCTGCTCAGCGCTGCGCTTGCCCTTCTTTCCAGCCGGGATCTGGCGGAAGTCTCCATTTCGGACATTACCAACCGGGCCGGCGTAGCGAAAGGCACTTTCTATTCTTTTTTCAGGGATAAGGAAGAGATCCGGGACTATCTGGTCGACCGGGAATCCCAGCGCATTGTCCGTAATGCGCAGGACCAGCTCGACGAGGAAGATATCCGAAACTTTGACGATGCGGTCATTTTCATGATTTCCCGCATTCTTCAGCAGCTCTCCGACAATCCCCTGCTTCTGCGTCTGATCCGCCGCAGCCTTTCCATGGGCGTCTTCCATAAGGAACTGCAGAGCACCCTGGGTCAGGGCGGTCTCGATCTGGCGAATCGCTTTGAAGCCAAGGCCCGCGAATGCGGCGTGAAATTTGAAAATGCCCAGCTCGTCTATTTCATGATTCTCGAACTGACCGGATCCGTCTGTTATTCCTCGATTGTGTACGGCATCCCCTGTTCGATTGAAGAACTCAAACCCGTTCTGTTCGATACCATCCGCGCCATTCTGGCTTCGGCCAAAAAGAACCCGCAGGAGGACCCCCCCTGCATTAGTACCTGCATTAATACCTGCATTAACGATTGAAAATACCCGTACCCCGTGTGCTGAATCCATACAAAAAGGAGATCCGTTCCAGCAAATTGCTGAAAATGGATCTCCTTTTTCCTTTTCTGTTCCTGGTTATTCCACCGTTTTCCGGTGAATCGCGTCTCTCCTTCTCTTCGCTCATTGGAAAGAGTAAACGCAGCGAACAAGAGTTCAGCCAGCGCATTTTCGCGTTTCCTTCACCAGTCCCCGCTCTCTTATTTTTGTTTTCTCCTTCAATCAAGGAGAATGAGGGGATTTTTCCGAAATGGCGTTTTCTGCAATCGAGGGGTCAGGCGGTTCTTAATTCTGAAACCAGTTTCCCGTAATCCCGTTTCCTTCGAAAAGGGATCCTCGATCGCTGGCTATAGCTGTCACCTTCGTCTTTATGGATCGTTCTGCGAACCGCATCCTGTATTTTTCCTGATCGATTCCTTTACCTGTCTAAGCCTGTTCCAAAATCTTGCAGACGTCGACCCAGCTTTCGGCATTGGCGTATCGATACAGTTCCTCGAGGTTCATACGAATGGCGCTGTTCGAACTGCCGCAGGCTGGATAGACATAGTCAAAGCGGCGCAGCGATTCATCGAGACAGACGCGAACGTCTTCCGGATTAGCAAACGGACACACGCCGCCGATCGCATGACCGGTTCGCCCTTCCACATCTTCGGCATTGAGCATGGAGGGTTTCAGTCCGAACGTTCTTTTGAATTTTCCGTTATTGACCTTCGCATCGCCGGCAGCCACGATCAGAATCGTATCGTTCTCCGGTCCATAAAAGGAAAGCGTTTTGGCGATATGTTCCGGCTCGCACCCCAGCGCCTGTGCGGCAAGCTCTACGGTCGCGCTGGACTGATCGAGTTCAATGATTCGATCGGCGATATTCTGCGCTCCAAATGCTTTGCGTACATTTTCAATAGACATGAATACTCCCTCTCTCTTTTCTTTACTCGGATACTCTGCTGTTCCGCCCTCCAGATTTCTGGAGGCTTTTTTTTTGGATCGTCTTCCGTCCAGAAGCGGAATTCAATAACAGATTTTTCGCCTTTCCTTTCCCGTTTTCAAGTTCTCCGGAAAGACTTGCCTGTCTCCATGGCGAAAAGCCGCAGATTTTGCGCAATTCTGCGCTCTGTTCCAAGGACAGTGATAGTCAAATTGAGCTTTCCTGCTGCAAGAATGCAAAGAACACTCTCAAAAAATGAAAAGAACCTTCTTCTGGCTATGGATATGATGAAAACAAGTGAAAGCGATCGTACGGTGCAGGAATCGGGCGCCTGCAGACGACAGACAAACCCGCTTTGACTCACTTTCGATACACACGATACACAAAGGAGAAAAGGAAAAGATGAATAAACGATTTCGAAGAGTTTCTTCGGCGGCGCTCAGCCTTCTGCTGATTGCCTCCCCGGTTTCCCCTCTGCTCCATACGCTTCCCGTTCTGGCGGAAGAAACCGAACTGGCCGAATCCTATACGTTTGACGGAACGGCTTCGACACGCGTCAGCATTACCGATCAGCTTCCCGCCTATGGCGAAGCCGATACGATGATCTGGTCCGGAACCTTCCAGGCGAACGCTTCCAATAACGCCATCGTGGCGCTGATGTCGGTCTGCGGCAATGACAACGCCAACGACTACATGACGCTTTATGTCCGCCCGGGCACAAACAAAATCGGTTTTGAATTCCGTAAAGTCACCGGTGCGAGTTACAAAGTATCGCAGGAAGCCAATTTGCAGGTGGGAACCGACAAACACGAATTTGAACTGGTCGTTTCCAGCAAAGGCTATTTTCTGACGGTTGACGGCGAAGAACTGATCGCTTCCCGTCAGAGCGGGGCTTTAACTTTAATGAACTGCGGGTATACCGATCTGCGCATGACCCTTGGCGGCATGGACCGCACCGGAAAAAGTTCCATGTCCGACAACTGGTTTTTCAACGGAACCATGACGAATGTCGCCGTAAAACTCGAACAGCGCGACGTTCTTCCCGAAGCGTTTGCAGAAATCAGCGGCGCTTCCTTTGACGGCAGTCAGATGCAGGGCAAAACGGCACCGCTTCCCGAAGGACTGAATGCGACAGACGGCTGCAGCGCGGCGGTCATTTTCCGGGTAAACAGCAGCGCCGAAGGCTTCATGCCTATCGCAAGTCTGAAATCGGCCGATGCTTCGACGATCTATACGCTAGGTACGACAGGAGATTCCCTCCAGCTTCAGATCACGGCCAGCGGAACCGTACAGTCCGTAAATCTCGATTATCCGGCGGGCACGCTGTACACTGGCGGCGCTCATACCGCCGTTGTGAACTTTACGAGCACCGGCGTTTCCGTTGTCCTCGACAGGCAGGCGGCCAAAGTGATCGAACAGCCGTTGTCTTTAAACAGTCTGACGCAAATTGAACTGGGCAAGAGCGCGGATGCCGCGCTGAATGGCGACATTACCGCCGTGAAGTTTTACAATCACGCGCTTTTGGAAGAAGAAGCAGCCAATGTAACTCAGTTTACGACCGGCCGGCTTCCGAAAACGGGCTATCGAACGAGCATTCTTTCCCTCGTTCAGCCAGGCGACTACGGGTCCGGATACTACCGCATTCCCTGTCTGGTACGCACAAACAGCGGCGTCCTGGTGACCGCAGCCGACAAGCGCAACGATACCCAGATGGACCAGTACAACATCGACACTATCGTTCGCCGCCGGGTAGACGGCGAGTGGAAAGAAGGCCAGGTCATCATCGACATGCCGGATATTGAAGGAACCGGCAGCGAACAGAAAGACTCCAATACGATCGATGCCGAACTGCTCAACGCGACTCTGCCGGACGGTACGAACCGTGTCTTCTGTCTGGTGGACTTCTTCCCGCAGAACATCGCCTGCCTCATGAACGGTTCCGACCTTTCTCTTGGTCACGGCTATATGGATGTGAACGGCAAGAAGTATCTGAAACTGCTTAACGATGACGAATCCGAAGTGTACACCGTACGCGAAGGCGGTCACATCTTTAACGCTGCCGGCGAAGATACGGGAGCGACCTTCCGGGAAAATTCAGACGGATCGATCGGAAACCGCGACTACGGCTGGCTGACCGGCCCGAATGGCGAAGACTGGGGAAGCTGCTGGATGTACAGCGGCGAAGATAAAGGTCACCTGCATGCGGTCCGCAACCAGCATCTGATGCTTACGTATTCCGATGACGACGGCGAAACGTGGTCTTCGCCAAGACTGATCACCGATCAGGTCAAGGAAGACTGGATGAAGTTTAACGGAACCGGTCCGGGACGCGGCATTCAGCTCGAACACGGCGAACACGCCGGACGCCTTGTCTTCTCGACGTATTCCATCGCCAACAACTTCAACTCGCAGGCCTCCAGCATCATATACTCGGATGACTATGGCGAAACGTGGACACGCGCCCGCTCGCCGCTCGAATGCGCAGGCGCCGACATCAGCAGCGAAACGTCCGTCGGCCAGTATGGTGTAACGACCGAAAACCAGGTCGTTGAACTCAATGACGGTTCCCTGCTCATGTTCATGCGCAACTATTCGGGCAAAGTCAAAATGAGCAAATCCACCGACGGCGGCGAAACGTGGGGAGCAATCACTCAGACGGCGGTTACGGATGTGTATTGTCAGGTTGCCGCGACCCACACGAACTACAACGGCAAGGAATACGTGATTCTCGCCACCGCTCAGGGCCCCGGACGCACGAACGGCGCCACAACCGTGGGCGAAATTCAATCCGACGGAACGATCGACTGGAAAACGCCGAAGCAGTATTCCATCGGCTCCAACCAGTACGGCTGTCTGGAAGTCGTTGACGACGGCGTGATCGGCCTGATTTACGAAGCCGATGATGAAGCCGGCGCGCTGGCCATGCGCTATACCGAGTTTTCCATGGACTATCTGCTCGATGACGACGGACCGGCCGCAACCGTTCCGGCTAAAACGAACATGATCGTGACATGCGATCACAAAAACGGCGATGAAAATCAGGTCAAAGCCGGCGATACGTTTGAAATCACCTTTGAACTGAACGAACCGGTTTTCGTCAGCGGCGAACCAACGTTAAGCCTCACCTTCCAGCCGCTCAATACGCTCCTTCCTGCCGAAGCGCGTCAGGCCGTCTATGTCAGCGGCAACGGCACGAACAAGTTCAAATTCAAATACACAGTATCCGAAAGCGACCGGGCCGGCGAACTGTATACGGAACACATTGTCCGCGATGATCAGGGACAGCCGGCCAGGAGCTACTACGATGTGGAAATGTACACCCGCCGCACAACCTATCTTGGTTCCATCGGCCAGCTGAGTGCGGACTGGACCGATGCATCCCGGGATATCGCCGGCGCCCAAGCCATTGAAGGCGGCATTTCCAGCTGGGGCGATGTGGCCAACGCTACCGACGGCAGGGAAAACACCTTCTGGCATTCCTCCGGGCAGAGCGATGCCTATCTGCTCATCGATCTGCAGGATGTCAAAGCCATTAGCGGTCTGCGCTATTTGCCAAGGCCGACAGGAAGTACGAACGGCGATATTACCGAATACGAAATTTCCGTCGGCATGGATCCAGACAGTCTGCGTGTAGTCAAATCCGGAACCTGGACTACGCCCAAGGAATGGAAAGGTACGCTGTTCACACCGGTTTACGCCCGCTATGTCCGACTGCGCGCCATTCGCGGTACCGGCGGATTTGGCAGTGCGGCCGAAGTTCGCATTCTTGCAGCCGGCGACGACGAAACTGCCCTCTTTACGGACAATTTACAAACCGCGATGGCAAAAGCCAGTTCGCTGCTTGAAGGCGATATGTCTTCTTTCCATAACAAATCGAGTGCGCAGGACGCTCTCGAAACCGCAGTAGAAGCAGGCTGGGCTGCCCTTCGCGACTACCAGTCGCAAGAGGCGATCGACGATGCGGCAGACGCTATTCATTCCTTGCTGCTCGATCTGCGCAAGCTTCCCGATCCGGACACCCTGCCCGAATAACCGCTCTCTTTCTTTTCACCATTTTTCAGCTGTGCTGCCTGGCCAGTACGGCCGTAAAGGACAGTAAAGCCGGAACAGGCGAAACTGCATAATGCAGTCGCCTCTTCCGGCTTTTTTCTGTGCAGTTCCAGCCAAGTCGCGGACAGCTGGCCAAAACGGCGCACAGAAAGCGCCCGGAACAGAGAAAAGCCAGACTGCAGAAGATCACAGTCTGGCTTGAAAAAGCGAAGAAGGAAGAAGCAGGGTCGAAAACCTGTTTCTTGAACCTGCTTCTAAAACGTACTTCTGAACCTTACTTTGGAAGGTTTGCCGAAGACGGCGTTTTGCGCAGAGCGAGCAGTGCACGGTTGAGCGTGATGCAGGAGGCATCCAGTTTGGCCTGATCGTCTGCTGCATCTTTCGTTTCGAGTGCTTTGGCTTTCAGTGCAGCAATCGTATCCTGCCCGGCTTTGCCGAAGTCTGCCGTCCTGAGCGCATTGGCTTTGGCAAGAATCTGATCGATCAGCGTGTAGTCCAGAACGGCTTTCTTTTCGAGTGCGTTCAGAGCATCGTTCAGCGTTTTGGCCGCCGCATCGAGATCGGCCTGGCTGTTCTTGTCGCTCAGTGCTTTTTTCGCGGCGTTTACTTTCTGATCCAGAGCCGCCCAGTCGGTCGTATCCACATAGCTGTCGCGGTCGAGTTTTTCTGCTCGATCGATTGCGGCGCTCAGTGCTGTGGTATTCAGACTGGCTTTTGTAACCAGCGCATCCATCGCGTCGTTCAGCGCTTTGGCTGCAGCGTCGATTTCGTCCTGGCTGTTCTTATTTTCCAGAGCGGTTCTGGCGCTGGCGAGCGTTTCATCAAACGCATCCCAGTCGGTTGCGCCGATGTAATCGCTGCGGATCAGCTTGTCCGCCGAAACAATCGCTGTGCTCAGCGCATCCACATTCAGGCTGGATTTAGCTACAAGGCCTTCGATCGCCTGCTCGAGACGGGCTTTTGCAGCATTGATATCGGTCTGTGTGCTCAGGGCATCACGGCCGGCGACAACTTCGTCGAGAACGGCCTTGAAGGCTGCCCACGAAGCTGGCGTGTAGTCCGCTTCATTTTTTGCCTGGGCAATCTGAATCTGGGCATCGAGAGCTGTAAAGGAAAGTTTAGCGGAAGCCTTGAGATCTTCCAGCGTCCAGTTGGTCGCGCTGCGGATGCTCATCTTGCCGTCCTTGCCAATTTCGACAGGCAGCCATACGTAGCCGGATGTGCCCAGAGAGCTTCTGGTCCAGCGGTCGCCCATGTAAATGAACTTGCCGTTTTCCAGATCTACCGGGATGAAGCAGGTGGATTGCGTATGGAATGTTGTCTTGGACGTGTCATTGACACAAGGATCGCCGACGACGGTCCATGGGCCGAGCGGATGATCCGCCATGGCGTACTGCGCCTGGTTTGGATCCCAGCCGGTGCATCCGGACGTCATCAGATAGTACTTGCCATCGTATTTGAACATAGCCGGAGCTTCGCGGGAAGAATTGATGAAGTTGCGGGTGTAATCGGTAGCGGCGACTTCTTCTGCCGACAGTCCGGTTCCGTCCACGCCGCCTGTGCGATCCTTCGCCAGTCCGGTGTAGGCGTCATTGAGGCGGGCGATATACATCGTCGCGTTCATATCCGAGGAGTAAATCACATACGCCGTTCCGTCCTCGTCCTGGAACAGGTTCATATCACGGACTGCACCGCCGGTACCGTCAGATCCATGATCGGATACATGTTCCGCCGCGTAGAGACGGACGGTGGAAACGAGCTTGAACGGACCTGTAGCGCTGTCGGAAACCGCAATGCCGGCGCGGGCACGGCCGTAGCTTCCGCCGCTGGACGGGGTACGTCCATCCGAGTGGAACCACATGACATACTTGCCGGTATCTTCGTTATAAATGACTTTCGGACGTTCCATGACACTGCGGTCGTTGGCGAGATTCCAGTAGGTTTCTTCCGCCTTGTTTTCGTACTGCGGATCGTCTGGTTCTTGATCTCCGCAGTCGCCATAGAGGGCGCTGAAATACGGATCGGTTTCGAAGATGGAGTAATCGGCTTTGTAGCCTTCATTCTGATCTTTTCCGTAGTCTTCGCTGCTCACCGGAACGGTACGGAGGACAACGCCTTCGTCGGTCCAGTTGTACAGGTCATCGGACGTGTACAGATGAACACCGGCCATCGGGGTATAGCCGCTTGCACGGTCTTCGCCGTACCACGCCCATTTTTCCTGGCCGTCGATCTTCAGTTTCTGGACCTGACCGCCGTGAGCCTGAATGTAATTGCCGTTGTTGTCGACCCAGGCGCGGTTCGAATCGCCGCCAAAGGACGTGTAGGTGAAGGTTTCCTTCAAGCTGTCGTAGGCTTTTTCCATCGCGCGGTACATATCGCGCAGTTCTTCCTGCGTCGCGCCTTCTTTGGTGATGAGCGCCTGCGCTTCAGCTTTTTGGGCGTTGTAGGCGTCGAGGCTGTCCTTGCCGAAGGTGCGATCGGTCATGTCTTCTGCCTGTTTTGCGAGCAGAGCGGAAAGGGTTTCGCTGGTCCATTCCGGAGTTGCCTTGACGATGACATAGCTGATCAGCGGGTCGGCGTACTGGCTCGTGCGGTTCGGGTTATGAACGAATACATTGAGTTCGCCGTCATTTACGGTAACGTCCCAGGTCTGTTCAACGAGCTGACCCTTGGTCAGGGTAAGACCCGATTTTACCGTCTGATCTTCGAGAACGACATCGACTGGACGGGTATCCCACGGGTTTTTGAAGCCGAGAGTTACGGTGTAATCGTCATTGACGCGCTCTGGAAGTTCAAAGCTGAATTTGAAGCCGGACTCTCCGCTGACGTAGTCGATCGAATCGCTGGTGTACAGATAGCTGTCTTCAAGCGAGGTGGAATTGCCGCCGGCGGCCGAAATGGAATGTACGCCGTCTTCCTCGAGACCCCATTTGAGACCGGTCAGCGTATCGGTTTTCAGTTTCTGGGAAACCGAAGACTGATACAGACCGCGCTTGATATTGGATGGAGTTACGGACGGATCCGTAGTTCCGGCGTTGAAGACGTAAAGAATGCCGTCGTTGGCCTGAATTTCCTGTTCGGTCCAGGTTTTCGCCGGGTTGGTGATGTCCTGAATCTTGTCGGTAAGCGATTTGGTCAGATCGTCTACACCCTTCTGCGTCGTTTCCGGATTGCGCAGCGCATCGAGAGCGGACTGATGCAGATCGCCAAGCACCTTGATGTCCGCTGCCGAAGCCTTGCTCAGATCGAGTCCCTTGATCGCATTGACCGCATCCTGCAGAGCGTCGGTATCGAGCACTTTCGAAATTTCGATGAAAGCGAGCGTCGGGTCGGGCTGGCCGGACTGCTTTCTAATGACAAGAATCGAATCACTGTCGCCGGAAACTGTGGCCCGACCGGTGAAGGTATTCCAGTTGTTGCCGCCGTTCCAGGTGTTGGACGAACCGAGTTTTGTTTCGGTATCGCCCTGCTTCATATAAATATCCATCTTTCGGCTGGACGTTGAATCTTTCCACCATTCCTTAAAGCCAAGGCGGATCGAATACGTGCCGGCTTTGAGCGGGAACGCGTACTGAATGGCCTGATTGTTATAGGCGTACCAGCCGGAATCGTAGCTGTCATTCACGCTTGAGCTGCTGTGTTTGCCAAGATCCTCGACGTAGCCCCATGTCTTTCCGTTTTCCGGATCATATTTCTGATCATAAGTCTCGTTGAGGATATGGCTGGTTTCTACGGCTTTGGAATAGCGCGGGGAGCCGGCGTTGTTGCAGTCGACTACCCAGGAAAGCAGCGGAGAAACCGTTTCGATTTTGCAGGAAGCTTTGATCGCTGTGCCGCTGACGGTGCCTTCCAGCGTTCCGTTCGAGCTGAGAGACTTGCCTTCGGTATCCCATACGACGGTTTCTTCCGTCGTTGTATCGTCAGACCAGTTTGCCGAAACGGTCTGCGGCAGACGGGCATCAAAGCCGGACGGTGTATATACGGTCACGGAATCGAGACCGATAATCGTCGCGCCGACGGGTGTTACCCGCACGCCGCATTTGGCCATGAGGCCGCCGTCTTCTGTGACGGCACGGATAGTCGTTCCGCCTTTGGCTACAGCTGTGATTTTTCCGTTTTCATCGACGGTCGCAGCGGCCGGGTTCGACGAAGTGAAGGTGACCTTTTTATTGGTCGCATTTTCCGGTGTGATCGTCACCTGCAAAGAATACGTATCGCCCGGATGGAGATCGAGTTCATCCTTGTCGAGAGCAATGCCGGTCACTTCCGGTGTCTCCGGTGTAGAGGCGAACACGAGTTTTACACCCTGGTCATTGGACGATTCGTTCGATCCAATGTGCAGGCGCGTACCGTTTTTCGTTGCGATCGCAAACGTGATTTCTGTGACATCCGGATTTTTCTCGAGATACTTCTGAATCAGTGTGCCGACCGGGATACGAACTTCCGTATCCGTATCATCCACCGAGAACGTTTCTGATTCGGCTTTGCCAAGATCCTGGTCTACCGCCGGCTGGTTGTACCATGTCACGGCGTTTTCTACGGAGGTGCTTCCGCCGCCGTTATCGGTTCCATCGCCGGCGACCCAGTTCGAGTCCGCCACAGCCGCCTGCAGCACTTCTTCTGTGGCGCTTCCTGCATGTCTGGACTGATAAATGATCGAAAGATCCGCATCGATCCTGGAAAGATCGGAAGGCAGAGTGTTTTGATCTAACGCATAGCGAACGAAAGCAATTTTGCAGTCGTAATCGGAATTGGGTCGTTCGCCTTCGCCAAGCAGGCCCTGCGAAGCGTTGCCCTGAACCTGAAGGAAGGCTTCGGAACCATAGTTCTTTCCGGCTTCCTCACCCCAGGACTGAATATGGGTATCCGACTGAGCCGCAAGACCTTTGCGGTTTGTCGAAGCCGGGGTATATTCATCGGTTTTCGCAAATTCAGCGAGCGCTTTTCCGTTGTAGGGAATAACGATAACCTTGCTTCCGTGTTCATCGTTGCCGCGGTCATCGTCCTTTTCAGAGTCAATAACGGCCAGCGTCATGGCTTTGAGCGTCCCGTCTTCAATGTAGACGCCCGGACGTTCCAGTTTGGTCCAGGAGTTTTTCGTTCCATCGGTGTACTGCAGATGCTGAGCCATCGTTTCGGCGCTGTAGGCTGTACCCGTATGCAGAGTCCAGTCCTGAACGCCGTCGTAGCTCGTCAGATAGTAGGCATACTTTTCCTGCCAGTTGTTTACAACAATGTGATACATGCCGTCGGAATACCAGAGAACCGGGTCTTCCAGCGCGCTCGTGTTCATTCCCGGAATGTCCCACCACAGTTTCTGACGCTGCGTCGTCCAAGGACCGCGTACCGAAGCAGCAGTGGCAATATCACCGTCACGGCCGGTCGCCAGATACGTGCCGTCCGGACGCTGGGTAATGGTAACGTTGCTCAGACGGAACTTGCCGTCGGTCTCCATGATTCCGACGTGTTCCCATGGTCCGTCGAGCGATTTGGAAATATGAATGGATCCGTTCATCTGATCGCCGTGCAGACCGGTATCGCTGACGGAAATCGCGTAGCGATAGCCTTCCTTATAGGCTGGATCCGTTTTGGAAATTTCAAAAGCGAAGACGTTATGACCGGCGCCTTCGTAGTAATCCGGCCAGAGCATGCCCTGATCGGTATACGGGCCTTCCAGATTGTCGCTGGTCGCATAGACCGCTACCGATCCGCCCCAGCCGCTGTGGCCGTTGGCCTGATCCCAGCGGGAGGCGAACATGTAGTATTTATCCTTGCCCGTTTCGGCATCCGTTCCCTTAAGGATGGTGCCGTCCCAGTAGCAGTAGTTCGCCAGGGTGCGGTCTTCCAGACCGTTGTCCTGGTCGCGTTTTCCGACCAGAGGAACGCCCCAGACATCGTCTTTGAGTTCGCTCAGAATGGTCATCGGCATGAAGCCGTCGACAAATGAGGCCATTTTTGTCGTTTCCTGCGAACCGTCGTCGGATGCGTCATTTTGCGCGGGAGCGGGGGAACTCTGCGCAAGAATCGACATCGGCGTACCAGCCATCAGCAGTGCAGCAAGCAGACAGCTCGTTCCTTTTCGAAAAGATTTGTGCATAAATTTCCTTTCCTTATGGTGATGCGGTCGTGTCCTGACCCTCCCGTGCTGCCAAAACCTGGTTTCGATTCCGGCAGGCCAGACGGCAGGACAGACTTTCTCAGTTTTACTAAAACCGCTGTACCTTTACGCTATTCCGAAAGCGCTTTCGGATCAAGTCACATTTTTCGTCGAATTCGAAAACGCGTGTGTTTTTCTGTAAATTGGGCAAAAAGCAAAAATGCACAGGATAAAAATCGATCATAACCTTTATGTATCGCACAAAAAGGACAAATCTATCCCTTCTCTTTACGCGCGGCGATCCCGACATCTCTTTTGGCATCGACTAAAAATCCAGTAAATCAGCAGGTAAAATATGGTAAACAATCCCAGAGGCGCATGGAAAAAGGCGGCTCGTTTCTGTTCGAAAACAGAGGCGAGCCGCCTGAATTTCTGGAAAGAGAAATAAAGCAGAATAGGAAATCTATGGAGAACAGGAATTCCGGCCAAACGATCTGAGCTATGTCCTTATTCCAAAGCCTTGCCGTGCGGACGATCCCAGTAGCCGTAGCGCGGATTCATCTTCCACAAATACCAGAAGGCGACAATGGCGGACAGGCCTTCCGCAACCGGCGATGCCAGCCATACACCCTCAAGCTTGAAGAGAAACGGAAGTCCGAGAATGCAGGCCGTCTGAAAGAAGAACGTACGCGTCAGCGAAAGAATCGCAGAAACGACTCCGTTATTGAGAGACGTGAAGAAGCCCGACATCAAAATGTTGAAACCCGTAAACAGGAAGCTGAACGCGTAAATGCGAATCGCGTGAATCGTCAGATTCATCAGCGTCGGCGAATAGGAAACGAAAACCATGCTCAGCTGGCGGGCGAACACTTCTGCGCCTGCAAAAACGAGCAGACTGCCGACGATCGTGATTTTCATGGAAATGCCCAGCAGGTTTTTGAGTTCCTTATGATTTTGCGCCCCGTACTGATAACCGATGCAGGGACCAACGGACATCGTGCAGCCGAAGAAGACGGCAGTACAAAGAAACGTGATGTACTGAATGACGCCATACGCGTTGACGCCGTCCGATCCGATCAGCCGCATCAGCTGCCCGTTATACAGCATGAGTACAAAGGAAGCCGAAAGGTTGGTGACCATTTCGCTCATGCCGTTAAAGCACGACTGCCCAAGCGCCTTCAAGCGCCAGGAAAAGCGGACGAAATGAATCGGCGCTTCCTTATGCCGGAAAAACCAGATCAGCGGAATGATGGAACTGGTAATCCAGTTGATCGCCGTAGCCGCCGCGGCGCCGAAAATGCCCATGTGTCCCCAGCCGATCAGGGCAAAATCCAGAACCATGTTGGAAATGCCGCCAAACAGCGTAATCGCCAGTCCCAGTTTCTGCTTGCCCGCCGTTACGAGGAAAGACTGAAACGACGTATGGAGAAAGAAGAACGCCTGAACGGCAATAAGCGGAGCCCCATACAAAATACAGTCGGCCATCAGCTCATCGGTCGCACCCAGAAGGCGGCTGATCGGTTCCAGAAAGACCAGGGTAACGGCCGCAACCACAATGCCGACCAGCACTTCAAATACGATCAGCATCGAAAAGTATTCACACGCCAGCTGCTGCTTGCCCTCGCCAAGCGTCTTGGAGATGAGCGCGTTGCCGCCGCTGCCGATCATGAAGCCAAACGCACCAAGCATCCCGACCGCCGGCCAGATCAGGTTGAGGGAGGAAAAGGCCTGATCGCCGACCAGGTTGGAAACCGCCAGACCATCCACAATGGTATACAGCGAAGTAAACACCATCATCACCATGCTCGGTAAAGCAAACCGTAAAATCTTCGGCAAGGTAAAGTGATCCGCAATTGTCATTTTCATCCTCTGTCCCCTCCTTCTTTCCGGCTCGATGCATCGAAGCAGAATGCCCGATCGAGCCTTATCTTTCGGATTTTTTAATCTTTTTTGCGCGTGGCTATATTTATAGCATGCATAAAAATTCTCTTCAACTCCCGCATTCCGACCGACTGTCTCTGTCCTGCAGGTTGCGCACCGCAAAAAAGCACCTGGATTTCCAGGTGCTTAAAGACGTTCTTTCTGTTTATTCATTCCCTCTCCGCGTGTCTTAACGGAAAAGGCCCGACTCGGCAATCCGCCATGCAGCTTCCTTTACTTCCTCATCCGAACGAACGAGGGCGAAACGCACGAAGCGCTCCCCTTCCTTGCCAAAGCTGGTTCCCGCATTGACCAGAACGCCCGTCTGTTCCAGAAGAACGTTCAGGAATTCGGAAGAATCCACATAGCGATCCGGAATGGGTGCCCAGACAAACATCGTCGATTTCACGGGATCGATGGCCCAGCCCGCTTTGCCAAATTCGTCGATGAGCAGTTCGGCCCGGCGCTTGTATTCCGCGCAGACTTGCCGCGAGAAATCCCCGGACTGTTTCAGAGCCGCAATGGCGCCCTGATGAATCGGCGCAAAGCTCTGAAAATCGATGGTGTTAAGCAGCTTGGCGTACGGTTCGATCAGATCCTTATTGCCGACCATGACCGCCATGCGCGCGCCGCCCATCGAATAGGCTTTGGAAAAGGAATTCAGTTCAATGCCGATTTCCATGGCTCCGGGATACGCCAGAAAGCTTTTGCCCGGTTCGCCGTCAAAAATCAGTTCGCTGTAGGCGTTGTCGTGGACCACGATGATGTCGTTGCGGGTGGCAAAATCGACCAGCTTCTCATAAAAGGCGTCGTTGGCGACGGCACCGGTCGGATTGTTTGGATAGGAAACGACCATCATGCGCGCCCGCTTTGCGACATCCTGCGGGATCGCGTCAAAATCGATCAGATAATCGTTTTCCCGTTTCATCGGCATGTAGTACACGTCCGCACCGGCAAGAGAAGGCGCGGTACGGTAAATCGGGTAGCAGGGATCCGGAAGCAAAACCAGATCGCCCGGATCGCATAACGCCATCGGGATATGACTAAGCGCTTCCTGGCTGCCTTTCAGCGGGAAAATTTCTTCCGCTTCCAGCGAAACGCCATAGCGGCTGGCATACCATTCCTGCACGGCTTCAAGCAGATCGGCACGGGGCGAGAGCGAATACTGATAATTGTCATCGTCCAGGCACGCGTTCGCGATGGCCTGCTTTACCGCGTCGCAGGGCGGAATATTGGAAGATCCGATCGAAAAATCTATGACGGAATTTCCCGTTCTTGCCGTATAGGCTTCCTTAGCCGCAAACAGATCCGAAAACGACGGAGCGCTGATCTCTTTTACGCGGCGTGCTCCATATTTCATAGACATATCCTCCACTTTGAAAACTCATTATAGAGAGTTTGCCTCCCGCCGGCGTCGGCCCGGCGGGAATTTCTCCAAATTTCGCCCCATCCCGCTCAAAAACTCCCTGAAAAAAGCGTTTTCGATCTGTGTTCCGTTCGGCCTTTCGACTCTGTCTTTTGACGTCGTCTGAACTCTGTATGTGTAAAACGAGAACCGAAAGCTGCTGGCAGAGAACAGGATGCAAAGCATCGGAAACCGAGAACGGGCGCGCAGGGCGAATGTACAAAGACCGGCTAAAACTTTGTGTTCAGCTTTCCGTTGACCATCGTGCCCAGTACCTCTGGACGGCTTGTCTCGGTCCATTCCTGATCCAGGAACGTCAGATCGGCCAGAAAACCCGGTTCGATTTTTCCCAGCTCGTTTTCCTGATGGGACATATAGGCGCTTTCTTCGGTTACGGCCGATCGAATTTCGTCCATCGTCAGCGCATCGGGCATATGCAGGGCCCAATAGGCATTTTCAAACACATCGCAGTCTTCAATCGGGCAGTCGGTCCCCATGGACAGGTGCGTACCGCGCTTGAGCGTTCCAAACGCGTAGCTGGTCGCAGCCTTTTCTTTTCCGACCCGCGATTCAACGACCGCCTGATCCGCTTTCCAGAATACCGGCTGCGCGTAAACGCAGATGTGCTGGTCGATCAGCCGCTGTACCAGATCGGCATCAGTAATCTGCACGTGCAAAATGCCCCAGCGAAGCGTATTTTCGGCATCCTGATAGCGCGCAAAGACATCGAGAATCTGGCGAATGGCCTGATCGCCGATCGCATGAAAGACAACCGGCCGGTCCAGTTCCTTGCACGAACGGACGAAGGCGTCCATCGCGGCTTCATCCATCGTACGGATGCCGCGATTGCCCGGATCGTCCGCATAGTCTTCCTGCATCCAGGCCGTTCGTCCGCCCAGCGCTCCATCCGCGAAGCCCTTGAACGGACCGTACGTATGCGTCGGAGTGCGATACGCTTCAAACGCGCCCATGAATTCGCGCATTTCTTTTGGATCGTTGATGTTGACCTGATGATGAATCCGGATTTTTTCAGACGCTTTTTTATAGAGCGGCAGGCGGCGTCTCCAGTTTCCGCTTTTCAAATCCGCCGGCTGCACCGCGGTCAGCCCCTTTTCCAGGCAGTGATCGACGGCTGCGTTGAGCTGTTCTTCTTCGTTTTCTTCGAGCAGCTTCATAAAAGGGAGGCAATCGTCCTCGCTGAAAATGCCGTCTTCTTTCCAGCAGCCGGCTTTTTGCATCGCCGCGCTGTTGGCCGTAAGAATGTGCGTACAGGAGCGTTCGATGACAATCGGTATGTCGGCGCTGACGGCGTCGAGATCCGTTCGGGTCGGCATCCGTTTTTCGTTCAGATCTTCCTGATTCCAGCCCATGCCATGGACGATCCGCTCGCTTTTGTCGATCTGTTCCTGAACGAGCGTCTGAATGTCCTTCATGCTTCTCGCGTTCTGGAGCGGCGCGCAGCTGAGTGCCTGTCCGGTCATGATCAGATGAAGGTGCGAATCATGAAATCCCGGATAAATCCAGGCGCCTTTTGCATCCACACACTCATCCGACTCGTTTTGAAGGGTCTCCAGGGTTCCCGTTTTCTCGATTCGCGCATCATTGATCAGCAGCGCCGTATCATCTGGATGCGCGTAAATGTGCGCATTGAACAGTAAAGTTTTCATTTGGCTTCTCCCATTTTCAAAAGAAGAGACTGTCTCTCTTTCCTGAAGGTTTCTGTCGTATTTCGATCGTTCTTTTCGAATTTTATATATAGAAAAGCCGGAATGGGTATCCGGCTTTTTTTTCAGTATGAGTTTTTATCGTGAACTGGGCGAAAAATTACTCTTCGATCGTTACGTACTTGTAAACGAACGGTACGCCAACTGGGTTGTCGACGAGGTTTTTCACTTTCGGGTTCAGCAGATCGGATGCACCGGTCTGGAATACAGGGCCTACAGCCACGTCGTCCATGGCGATCTTTTCTGCTTCTTTCAGCAGTTCCCAGCGCTCTTCAGCCGATGCAGCGCTTGCGGCTTCATCGAGCTTATCGGAATAAGCGGTGTTCGGGTATTTACCAAAGTTGAAGGATCCGCCTGGGAGCAGAACGTTCAGATATGTAGTCGGGTCTGCGTAGTCCGGGCCCCAGCGGGTGAGAACGATGTCAAAGTCGCCGTTCTGCTGGGTTTTCAGACGGGCGTTCTTTTCCTGCTGAATCATTTCGATGTTCAGACCATCGAGTTTTGCGAATTCGGACTGGATGAATTCAGCGGCTGGTTTAGCAGGATCGCTTGGCTCAAACAGGAAACGCAGGCTGATGGTGTCCTTGCCGAGTTCCTTTTTCGCCTGATCAAACAGTTTCTGCGCTTCTGCAAGGTTGTCTTCGTAATCGCCGGCGAAGTAGGCTTCAGCGGTTTCACGATAGTCCTTGCCGTCTGGTCCGTTGGCCAGTGCTTTGGTTACAAAACCTTCAGCTGGGATGGATCCGTCTTTGAGGATTTCATCGGTCAGGTTGGTTTTGTCGACAACGAGAGTCAGCGCCTTGCGCAGGTTTTCGTTGGCGAGATCTTCGTTTTCAAAGTTGTACTGGAGGTACCAGAGGAAGCTTCCCAGTACAGAAGTGAAGGCTTCGTCGTCTTTGTATTTATCAACGAGCGAAGAGTTCAGACGGGCATAGTCTGCCGATCCGTTTTCGTAAGTCAGTGCGGCGGTCGATGGATCTGGAACAACGGAAATGTTGATTTCATCGAGGGCGACATCGTCAGCGCCCCAGTATTTCTGGTTCTTGACGAATTTGAGGGAGTTGCCCTTGGTCCAGTTTTCGAGTTCGAACGGACCGCAGAACAGCAGATTTTCCGGAGACAGACCGTACTGGTCGCCCTGTTCTTCTGCGAATTTCTGGTTGATGGGGTAGAACGGAGGGAATGTGGTCAGCGATACAAAATACGGAGTTTTACGGCTGAGCGTAACTTCGAGTGTCTTGTCGTCTTTTGCGGTAACTGCGATTTCATCTTTCTTTTCCGGGTCGCCCATGGCTTCATCTGCACCTTTGATGCAGGCGCCATCCGTTGTGAAGAGGTACGCATAGTCCGCTGTCGGGTCGGTAATGGTATCTTTCCATGCGTATTCGAAATCCGCCGCGGTAACGGGATCGCCGTTGGACCATTCGGCATCACGCAGATGGAAGGTATACGTCAGTTCATCGTCCGATACGTCGTAGCTTTCGGCAAGAGCCGGGACGATGTTGTGTTCAGGATCAGTGGTTTCCAGACCTTCGATAACCATGTTGATGGCTTCAAAGGACGTACCGTCGGTTGCCAGGGAGGAATCCATGGTAATGACATCGTTTTCCTTGATCAGGTTAAGAACCTGGGAACCAGTGGAAGATCCCGATGTGTTGCTCTGGTCTGTGCCGCCAGCTGGTGCGCTGGAGCAGGCCGCCATGGAAACAGCAGCCAGTGCGACTACGGACCCTTTTACAATCTTGTTCATAAAGAGTTCCTTTCTTCTTTTCCACCATTATACGAATCGCAATTCAAATAACGGTTGGATTTGGGAAAACCGAAAGGAATGATTTAAATGTGTTCGCTTTTAACCGGAAATTGATTTTTTCTCCTTCCGCTGTCGCTTTGCTTCAACAATCTAGTTAGCTATTTTTCAAAAACGAGGGCGCGCTTCCTCCACGCGACGCCCGCTGCCGTTCAAAACCGGATTCAGTCAGGAGAGAAAGGTAAAAACCGGTCGGAAAAGCCGCCCTACTCGTATGTGGCTCCGCTGGACACAAACGTCTGCTTTACAGTGTCAAACAGCCCTTTGTCCGTCAGACGAAGTTCCGGAATTACCGGCAGAGCCAGGAAGGCCAGACTGGTAAACGGGTCTACGCCTTTTTCAATGCCCATGGACTGTGCGAGCGCAATCAGACGATTCTGCTTCTCGACAATTTCTTCGGGTGCGGCTTCGCTCATCAGGCCGCCGACTTCCAGCGGCAGAGCCGCCTGAACGCGTCCATGAGAAGCCAGCGCATAGCCGCCGTTCATCTCGGTCAGGGCGTTAATCGCGCAGGCCAGATCTTCGCGGTTATCCCCGATCGCGATGACATTGTGCGCGTCATGCGCAAACGAGGAAGCGATGGCCCCGCCTTTCAGACCGAACCCTTTGACCAGACAGCTTTGAACAGCACCGGTTTTTCCATAGCGTTCGCAAAGAACGAGCTGACTGATGCCCAGCATGGCCAGCGGATCTTCTCCATCTTCGACGTACATCGTTCCATCGCGCGTGAGCAGTTCGCCTGGAATGAGTTCAATCCGGTGCAGATCGCCCGAGAATACCGGCAGATCGTCCGCCTGGAACGTCGGCAGATGCACGCTGTGATACAGCGGCGCAAAGCGTTTCCGCCGCTCTGCTTCGGTTTTCGCGTTTTCTGAAGACGACATGGCTTTGGTGAATTCCTCTTCGATCTGCGCGTACGGCTTTCCGTTTTTGTATACATCGATAATTTCAAAGTCTTTCAGATCCTTGACGATGACCAGATCCGCCAGATAGCCGGGAGCCACGGCTCCATGTTCTTTCAATCCAAAATGGCGGGCGCTCTGAATGGTCGCCATGCAGACGGCTTCGATCGGGTCGGCCCCGACATCCACGGCCTTTTTCAGGCACCAGTCGATATGACCGCGCGTTTCGATTTCTTCGAGATGCTTGTCATCGGTACAGAACGAGCAGTTTTCCAGCGATACGCCTTTTTCGATCAGGCCCTGCAGGATGGCTTCGAGATTTTGCGCGCCCGATCCTTCCCGCAAAAACAGATGCAGACCGGCTTCCAGCTTTTCGATCGCCTCGTCGGCATTGACCGCTTCGTGATCACTCGTAATGCCCGCCAGCCGATACGCCATCAGATCACGGCCATGAACGCCGGGCGCATGCCCGTCGATGGGCCGGCCTTCAAACGTTTCCAGAATTTCCAGCATGCACTTATCTCCGTTCAGCACATCGTGAAAACGCATCACTTCGCCCAGGCCAAACACCTGATGATTTTTCACATACGGTTCCATATCCCGGGCCATAAAATCGCCGGCGCCGTTCGTTTCAAAACCGGTGGAGGGAACGGAAGAGGGCATCATCACATAAATATCGAGCGGAGAGAGCGCGGCTTCTTCGAGCATGTAGTCCAGCCCGGCTTTTCCGCCGGCATTGACGATTTCATGCGGGTCCGCCATCAGCACCGTCGTTCCCCGCTTCAAAAGCGGCAAAGAGACGCGAAGGGGCGAAGCCAGCGTGCTTTCAATATGAATATGGGCATCGATCAGACCCGGCAAAACATACGCGCCGTTCAGATCGTGCTCTTCCTTGCCGGTATACGATCCGATACCCGTAATTTTTCCGTCGTTGATCGCAATATCTTTGGATACGATCGTGTGGGTAAAGACATTGACGATGTTCGCGTTTTTCAGAACCAGATCGCTGTCTTCGAGTCCTCTGGCTTTACGTATCGTTTTCTGCATAAATTCAAGATTCATAAATGGATTCCTTCTTTATCCCCGGACAAAGAGACTGGTTCAGCGTGTTTCGAATCGTCTCGACCGCTTCAGGCCGATCCGTTTTTCGTGGACATTCTTTCCGGGGACAGGATTTTGTATTTCGTTTTCAAAGCGCCGATCTCGCCGGCCTGTTATGGAGCCGCTTTGGGGATCGGTTTGAGAAAGTATACCTTTGACCTGCATAAAATTATAAGAATCTGGTCGAGAAACTATCCTTAGAAGACATTTTCATTTTTCATCGCCTGGCCGCCTGGCCAGATCTGCCCATCAAAAAAGAGCGCGTTTCCTGTTCTGGAAACGGCGCTCCTGCTTCTGCATTGGGTCATGAAAAGACCGGCTTTGGGCGATCGATCTGGCCTGTTCGATTGGACCATACGGCTAGCGGATATTCTGTCTGACCTTTTCGTTTCTTCAGTCTTTGAACTTGTCCGCATCCAGCATGCGGATGACTCTGGCCGGACTGCCGACAACAACGGCGTAATCGGGCACATCCCGGTTGACCAGCGAATTGGCACCGACGACGGCGTATTTTCCGACGGTAACGCCGGGAAGAATCGTCGCATTGGCGCCGATCCAGGCGCCTTTTTTGATGCGGATATCCGCGACGGTCAAAATATCGCGTTCATAAAAATCATGATTGTTTGTGATCAGCGCGCAGTTGAGCGCAATGCGCACATCGTCTTCAATCGTGATCTGGCCCGCACTCATGCACTTGCAGAAGGGCATGATGGAACAGTGCTTTCCGATATGAATATTGGATGCGAGATTGCAGTAAAACGGCGGACGAACGCGCGTACCTTCTCCTAAATCCGGCAGCAGTTCGTGCAGCAGCGCTTTATACTCCGCGCTTTCGGGCATGACTTGTCCCATTTCAAAAATCAGCCGGTCGGTACGTTCCCCTTCCGCCTTTCGAGCGGGATTGGGCTGGCGCAGATCCAGTTCTGTAAATTCAAACATGTTGGGTTTCTCCTTGTTCTGTATCGGTCCGGGCCAAAGTCAGAGCGGGCCGTTTTTCAGCTTTGATTGTATTTCCTCAGATTCGATCCGCCCTCTGGCATGCATAGGACGGATGATACAGACCGGTCGGCGCATAAAATTCATCGCCGACATACGTAAAGCCAAGCTTTGTAAGAGCGCGCGGATTTTTTATTTTCCGGGCGATGGCCCGCAAACAGAGAATCGGCATTCAGCGTCAAAAACGCATACGCAATCACGGCCGGCGCAGCTTCCACGGCATAGCCGCGTCCCCAAAACGCGGGAAGCAGATGAAAGCCCAGCTCATACTCTCCGGCTTTTGTTCCATGCGGCCGCAGTCCATAGCATCCGACAAACTCGCCGGAAGCACACTCAAAAAGCGGCCAGTACTGCACGCCATATTCTTTATCGTTTTCGATTTCCTGAGCCAGCCGGGCGGCGATTTCGTCTTCGTCAAAGCGGCCGCCTGCGCAAATCCAGCGAGTAACCTGTTCATTGCCCCACAGCCGGCGCGCCAGAGCCAGATCCGACGGCGTCCATTTTGAAAATTCGAGCCGGTTCGTTTTTAAAAAATACATTCCGTCCATTTCCATAATCTCCGTTTTGAGCTTCCGTATTGTTTCCTGCTGTCCGTTTTCTCCGTTCCTTTTCTTTGTAAAATGTACCGCTCGTTCAACGCCGCAAACCTGTTGTGCTGCAAAAAGCCGAAAAAGGAGTCAAAGAAGATGCATTCACATCCGCTTTGACTCCTTCAGAGCATTCTTTAAATTTCCCGTTTTCCCGGATTTCAGAAAAAACGAGCATTTTCCCGCTTTGGTCTTATTCGAATTCGATCGTTCCAGGCGGCTTGGAGGTAATGTCGTACAGTACGCGGTTTACGTGCGGAACTTCATTAATGATGCGATCGGATACGCGGCCGAGCACATCCCATGGGATTTTCGCCCAGTCAGCGGTCATGCCGTCGATGGATGTAACCGCACGGATCGCTACCGCGTAGTCGTATGTACGCTGGTCGCCCATAACGCCGACCGAACGCATGTTGGTCAGCGCGGTGAAGTACTGCCAGATGTCCTGCTCGAGACCGGCTTTGGCAATTTCCTCACGCAGAATGGCGTCGGATTCGCGAACGATTTCCAGTTTTTCATCGGTGATATCGCCGATGATGCGAATGCCAAGACCTGGTCCTGGGAACGGCTGTCTCCATACCATTTCGTGCGGCAGACCGAGTTCTTCGCCAAGCGCACGGACTTCGTCCTTGAACAGCGTGTTCAGCGGTTCAATAAGCTTGAATTCCATGTCTTTTGGCAGAGCGCCGACGTTGTGGTGGGACTTGATCGTCTGCGCGGAATGGGTTCCAGATTCAATGACGTCGGTATACAGGGTACCCTGTGCGAGCCATTTGATGTTTTCGCCCTGCGCGATCTTGCCGGCTTCTTCATCAAAGGTGTAAATGAATTCGCTGCCGATAATTTTACGTTTCTGTTCCGGATCGCTGACACCGGCCAGACGTTTCATGAAACGGTCCTTGGCGTCGATCTTGACCAGATTGATGTTCATGTTGCGGCCAAACGTTTCCATTACGGATTCCGCTTCGCCTTTGCGCAGCAGACCGTGGTCGATGAACATCGCGATCAGCTGATCGCCGATCGCTTCGTGAAGCAGAGCGGCGACAACGGAAGAGTCTACGCCGCCGGAAAGACCAAGAAGAACTTTGTCATCGCCGACAAGATCCTTAATTTTCTTTTTCTGTACTTCAATGAAATCGTGCATGGACCAGTTTGCCTCGGCCTGGCAGATTTTGAAGACGAAATTGCGCAGGATGTCATTTCCATACACGGAATGGCGTACTTCGGGGTGGAACTGGAGCGCATAAATTTTCTTTTCTGTATTTTCCGCCGCCGCAAACGGGCAGGTTTCGCTTTTTGCGATCTGCTCAAAGCCGGGAGCCAGACGGGATACCTGGTCGCCGTGGGACATCCAGACGGTCTGTTCGGTTGGAAGTCCGTCAAAAAGAAGGTTTTCGCGGGTTACCGTAATTTCTGTGCGTCCGTATTCCTTGCGGTCGGATGCCAGAACCTGTCCCCCGAGGTCTTCCATGATTCTCTGCATGCCGTAGCAGATGCCGAGAAGAGGAATGCCGGATGTGTAAATTGCGGGGTCGCACTGCGGCGCGTCTTTGGCATAGACGGAGTTGGGGCCTCCGGAAAAAACAATGCCTTTTACATCGCCGAGGGCTAAAATTTCATCCAGCGTCATTGTATTGGGATGCAGTTCGGAATAGACACCGAACTCACGAATCCGTCTGGCAATGAGCTGGTTGTACTGGGAGCCAAAGTCCAGAACAATAATCTTATCTGCCATTAGTCAGCCTCTCATTCTTATGGTGTTTTGATGAATCAAACGGTTTTGCGGTCTCTCACCGCTTGATCTCGATTATATCGACCGAAAACAGGCGGATCAAACGAATGCGCTCTTTTCCAGTATGCGCTGCCCAATCCGTGAACAATTCGCCCGACGAATCAAAAGTCCGAAAGATAAAGCCCGTTTGATGAAATAGTCTAGTCGGATGGCTTAAAAATCGAGATCGAGGGACGAATCCGCGCAAAGGGTCTGATCCGCGCGCCGTCCATGACTCCAGGCGATTTCGCCTGCGATCGCGATCATCGCCGCGTTGTCCGTGCAGCAGCTCATAGGCGGGACGTTGAATTCCATGTTCGGATACTGTTTCGCGAGTTCAGCGACTTTTTCGCGCAGCCGGCTGTTGGCGCTTACACCGCCGCCGACAATCATCTGCTTCAGATCCGGATGGTTTTCGATCGCCTTGCGCACTTTGGTGAAAATTTCTTCGAGCGCGGTTTCCTGGAAGGAAGCGGCCAGATCTTCGACTTTCCATTCCTTGTTTTCCCGCTCCATGCGCTTCACAAACTGGAGCACGCCGGATTTCAGACCGGAAAAGGAGAAGTTGTATTCGCCAGGCGCTTTTGGACGGGGCAGCTTGTAAATCGGCTGGCCCTGTTTAGCGAGGCGGTCAATTTTCGGGCCGCCCGGATAGCCGAGGTCGAGGACACGGGCGACTTTGTCATACGCTTCGCCGATGGCGTCATCCTGCGTCTCGCCGAGAATTTCAAAGCTCGTCTCGTCTTTCATGTAAATGAGTTCCGAGTTTCCGCCGGACACCAAAAGTGCGAGCAGCGGAAATTTCAGGTCGGTATCGAGCTTGTTGGCATAAATGTGGCCGGCCAGATGGTTAACGCCGACAAGCGGCTTTCCGGTCAGCAGCGACAGGGTCTTAGCCGCCTGTACGCCGACATGAAGGCAGCCGATCAGGCCGGGGCCCTGGGTGACGGAAATCAGATCGATATCGTCCCAGGTCAGTCCGGAATCCGTAATCGCCTGATCAATGACGGTGGAAATATTTTCCACATGCAGGCGGCTGGCGACTTCCGGAACAACGCCGCCAAACTGTTTATGCGTGTCAATCTGTGAAGAAACGACGCTCGAAAGCACGTCCTTCTGATCCTTGACAACGGCTGCGGCGGTTTCGTCGCAGCTGCTTTCTATTCCAAATACAATCATTCCGTTTGGTTCCTTCCATTAGGGGATCCGGACTGGCTCTGAAGATTCCGTTCGGGTTTTCTCTTTCCCTTTTAGAAAGCGAAAAATCGATACAGACGCAAAGACTCTTCAGGTCGTCCGCATTTATGGTTTACAGTCCAATAGCCATGACCAGAGCGTCTTCGCCGTTGGCGTAATAGCCTTTGGAGCGGTGCAGAAAGACAAAGCCAGCCTTTTCGTACAGCATTCTGGCTGGCGTGTTGGACTCGCGCACTTCCAGACTGAACGTTTCGCAGCCCGCTTCTTTTGCATGATCGATGCAGGCCTGCAGAAGCGTCTGTCCATAGCCGTTTTTGCGGCAGGCGGGATCAATGCCGATATTGGCCAGCTGCGCCTGTTCAAACATGATCCACAGTATGGCGTAGCCGATGATTTTCCCCTCTTCTTCGAAAACGAGAGGGTGGGAAAAGGGATTTTCCTCCAGTTCAAACGCAAACGACTCTTCCGGCCAGGCGTCTTCAAAACAGAGCTGTTCGAGCTCGGCGATGCGGGGAAGATCGGCCTGCGTCATCGGGCGGACCTTGCTCACGCCAGATACCTCTGGCTTTCTTTCATATAGCAGGGCGTCAGTGCGTCCACATTTTCCACGTCTTTGGCGAGCGGCAGCAGGGCCCGGGCGTTTTCCAGGAAATCCGATGGCTGGGCGGTCTGTCCGATCAGCTCGCCTTCGCCATACAGCACTCCCGGATGATCCTGGAAATAGGCCGGCAGATCTTCAACAGGCAAAATTTCCTTGAAGAGCTCCACCCCGTTTTCCAGATGGCCTACATATGCGCGGCTGGCGCGGGCATCGAGGATGACGTTGGCCTTGGGGGCGGTTCCCGCGTAAAGCTGCAGGGTTGAAATCGTGCGCACTTTCGCATGGGACTGCGTTCCGAGAATTTTGGCGGTCGTCATGGCGATCCGCAGGCCAGTATAGGAGCCCGGACCGTCGGTCACAATGACTTCGTCAATATCCTTCAGGCTCCAGCCGGCTTTTCTGAGCAGAACTTCCAGTTCTGCCAGCAGGCTTTCGCTCTGTTTCTTGAATGCTTCTTTCGAAAGGCCTTCGACCAGGTTTCCGTCTTCAAAAAGCGCGATCACCAGATTTTTCCAGGCCGTATCCATAACAAGGGTTTTCATCAGGCATACTCCTTCATGATTTCATCCACGATTTTGCGGCTTTCTTCGCCGGTCGCCTCGATTTGTACATCGCGGCTCGTCTCGCCGGTTTCCGCAAGAGACATCGCAATATGATCCGATGGAATCTGTTCTTCAATGTATTCTGCCCACTCGACGACGCAAAGACCGTCTGTGAAGCATTCTTCAAAGCCGAGGTCCTGGTGGGCGCCTTCCAGGCGGTAGGCATCCATGTGGTAAAGCGGGGTCCCGTCGGCGGTTTTATACGATTTCATAATCGTAAAGGTGGGCGAGTTGATCGTTCGCTTTACGCCCAGCGCCTGTCCGAAAAAGCGGGTCCACGCGGTTTTGCCCGCGCCCAGATCGCCATCGAGGGTGATGGTCATCGTTTTATCTTTAAGCTGCCGGGCAAACGCTTCGGCAAGCTTTTTGGTATCGTCAAGGGTTTCAAGATGCAGGGTCATGTTCACTCTTTTCAGCCTTCTTCCTGTTCTGGGAAATACTTTTCTTAATCTGCGCAATCTGTTCCATGCGCCGGCCGACTTTGGCTTCGCTGCCCAGCGTGCCAGGCCGGTAGTAGACGCGGTCCTTGAGCTTGTCGGGCAGGCAGACCATGTCGGTCATGTGCAGAGGATAGTCATGCGAATATTCGTACCCGTCGCCATAGCCGAGATCCGCCATGAGTGAAGTCGGTGCATTGCAAATGTGAAGCGGCACCGGCTCTTCGAGCGTCTTGAGCGCGTCTTCCTTGGCGGCGTTGTACGCCGTTTCCAGAGAATTGCTTTTGGGCGCCAGGGCGAGATACGTCATCGCATGGGCGAGATGAATGGCGCACTCGGGCATGCCGAGATACATGCACGCCTGATAGGCGGCAATCGTAATTTCCAGTGCCCGGCTGTCGGCCATGCCGATGTCTTCGCTGGCCATGCGCACCGCTCTTCGCGCAATGTAGAGCGGATCTTCACCGCCTTCTAACATGCGTGCCAGCCAGTACATGCACGCCTGCACATCCGAGTTTCGCATCGATTTGTGCAGGGCGGAAATCATGTCGTAGTGACGGTCGCCTTTTTTATCGTACAGCAGCGTCCGTACGCCAAGGACCTGCTTGATAATGTCTTCATCGACGTGAACGCCGTAAATATCATCCGGCGAGTTGGTGATAATCATCTCCAGCGTGTTCAGTGCCAGTCGGGCGTCGCCATGGGCGAACGTCGCAACGGCGTGAATCTGATCGTCCGTCATGTGAATCGCTGTTCCGCCGTATCCCTTTGGCGATTCAATCGCCTGATGGAGCAGCCGGACAATGTCGTCGGTCTGCAGGGATTTCAGAACGAAAACTTTACAGCGCGATAACAGGGCGCTGTTGACTTCAAAGCTCGGGTTTTCCGTCGTCGCGCCGATCAGGACAATGCTTCCCTTTTCTACCCAGGGCAGAAAGGCGTCCTGCTGCGCTTTGTTAAAGCGGTGAATCTCATCGATAAACACGACGGTGCGCTTGCCGTTTTTCCGATCGGTTTCGGCCTGCGCCATCATTTCCCGGATCTGCTTAATGCCCGTCTGTACGGCTGAAAAAGTCACAAACCGGCTCTGGGTCTTTTTGGCGATGATGCTCGCCAGCGTCGTCTTGCCCACTCCGGGCGGGCCCCAGAAAATCATCGAAGGCAGCGTGTCCTTTTCAATGCAGTTCCACAGCAGCGATCCGGGCTGAATCAGGTGCGTCTGTCCGCAGTATTCTTCCAGCGTATCGGGCCGCATCCGATCGGCAAGCGGACGAAGCATAAATCCGTCTTTTTTCGAAGGATCCGGGTTCTCGCGATATTCCTCATCGCCGGAAATCGGATCAAAAAGCGTGTCCTGTCTCATAGTCTTCCTATTATACAACGAAGGGAAACGTTCCCCTCTCTGATATCCTGCGGGGATTGTCAAGCGATTTCAGGACACACTTTTGGTGAATTTTCTGACCGATTTTTTCGCCGGGCACCGGTTTTTCCCCTTTGCGTGCGCAAAAGCGGCGCACAAAAAAGCGAAAGCCAGGGGCGGTAAAGCCCGGCCTTCGCCTGAAAATCTTTACTCGTACATCAGTCGATCATCATGAACACGCCAATCATGACCACGGCCAGAATGAGCCAGGACAAAAGGAAGCAGAGTATGAAGTAGCGGTTTCGCTTTCCCTTGTCCACGGGGATATTGCCGGCGATCTGACCAGTCTGTCCGTTGACGGCGATGACGTGATCTTCGCCCTGATCCCGCTTGTAGTCCATGTAAAGCAGATACGCCGGCAAAATGGCGTAGTCCGCGCTTTTCAGCGCCCGGCGAATCTGACTGCCGGTGACGTGGAGTCCTTCGTAGCCGCCCATCGTGCTGGTGAGCGCAGACTCAAACGATTCTCTGGCGCGTTCTTCCGATCGGGCAGCGCGTGTATCGGAATCCTGATCGTAACGCTGCGCCAGAAAGCCGGGCAGATAGCCGGGATTGTACGGCATGAGCTTGTCGTAGTTGTACGGTTCGATGGCGTTCATCGCTTCCTCGCTTGCCTTGGACGATGCCACCACCGGAATTTTCCAGAAATCCATGGAACCGCCGCGTTCGATCTGATACACCATGTGATCGGTCACCATGTACTTGCCGCGCCGCGTCGTAATCGTATGTTCGCCGCGCGCACTCATCATGCCGTTCATCTGCAGATCGTAAAGCCAGTATGGCAAATAAATGCCCTGGATTTTATCGATGACATTTTCCGAAGCGTATTCATCGGGATAAAACGGCTTTTTGGCAATGTACTGTTCATACAGTTCGCCAAGCCGCTTTTTATCGATTTCAAAAGGAACTACGTATTTGGGGGCAAACTTGCCGCTTGTCTGCTTTTCAATGACCAGCGGGGTCTTGCAGAAAAGACACGTGGTAGCGGACGTCGTTTTATCGGTCACAATTTCCGCGCCGCAGTGCGGGCACTCGTACACGACGAGATCTTCCGTGCTTTCCGTACTGCCGTCGGTCGCCCTGACAAAGGCTTTCATACCGGACTGGCTAGCGCTTGTATCTTCATGGACTTCATGATCGACCAGTCCTTTTTGAGACTGGCCGGCGTTTTCCTGTTCGTTCAGTTCCTGAACGCGGCCGCAGAACGGACATTTCAGCTTGCCGGATTCCGGATCAAACTGCAGTTCGCCGCCGCAGTTGCTGCATTTGTATTCCATCAGAAATGACCTCCGCTTCCGGTATGGCCAGCCGAACCGCCGCCGGAAAATCCTCCGCCGTGACTGGGGGAGTCGCTTTCCACCTTGACGCGTGTCTGGTAGGCACGCACAAAGCGGTCTTCCTTATGTTTGAGATTGAGCGCGTCTTCGTATTCCGCAGCCTTGCGCGCCAGCTTTTTGTCTTTATGCCTGCCGACTTTGACGCCCGTCCTGATCAGGGCAATGACCAGAGAGAGAATCAGGGACAGACCGATCAGAAGCAGGGACGTTTTCCATTCCACAAACGGCTTTTTCAGCCAGCCCATGGACGTGGTCTTTAAATAGAAGCGCTTATCCGCCTTTTCGAGAACGGTCATGGCGCTTTCAAAATAATTGCCCTCTTTCAGCTTGTCCGCCGCAGCATCCGAAAGACGGTCCTGCTTGCTCTGGGTAAAAATGCTGCGAACCGTATCGCCGTAGGCGTCTACCCAGTACGAGCGGTCCGACATATTGATGCCGTACGCCAGATAGCCGGCGGGATACTCCGATTCGCCGGTCGACTCGAGCATGTCTCTGGCGTAATTGTCCGAATACTGGGGAACGCTGGACGTATAAACCCAGACAGTCGTGTTGTAGTCGCTGCTCATTTGTTCGCATTTTTCTTCCAGAACGGCTTCTTCTTCGGCCGTAAACAAATCCGCGTCATCGATGACCAGCGGTTCTTTCGCCATCAGCGACAGGCTGGGCACAAGAAGGAACAGGGAAAGCAGAACGGCGATCAGACGGTTTCCTTTATGCATACAATCCTCACTTGCAGACTCGATTTCAGTCCGCTTCGATCCATAGCCGGTTTCCGTCTTTGCCTCTGATTTCAGACAGAAGGGGCAGTCTGTGTATGGACCGAGATTTTCTCCATTATACGTTTGCGCGCTCTTCGCGTCTTTTTCTTTCGAATTTGATAATCTTCGCAATCCGCTTGACGGCTTTTTTGCACCGATTTGAAGTCCTTTTCGAAGTCCTCCCGCTTTGGATTTCTGGTGCCTTCGGACAAACATTCTGAAACCCCGCATCCGGAAAAAGCACATGCGGCAGTCCTGGACTGCCGCATGAATCGCTCATTGGTCTGATTTCTCTTTTTCTTCGCAGTTATTCGTACCAGTACTTCAGATTGTGCGGCTGGAAGTCGTAGTAAATCTGATAGCCGAACGGATCCGGAATGGAAACCAGATACAGATCGTTTTTCAGCTCCGTTTTCGCGGTGCCGTGATCGACGCTCATTTTCCAATTGTACGTATTGGGCTGACCGTCCTTTGGCTGCACGTTTTCGGTGCTGAACTGGACGATTCCGTTCATTACGTTATCGATCGCTTCGCCCGCGCTCAGTTCATCCTGATACAGATAGCCGGTATCGTAGCGTTCAAAGCGAACCGCGTTTCCGTTAAAGCGTCCGTTTCGCAGCGTACCGCAAGCCGTTGCGAACTGGTCGGTACCCGCTTTGGTACTCAAGAAGCATCCGTTTGCGGACAGCGTACCGCCGCTCACCGTGTCCGCGAGCATCAGCTGCCGCTTCCAGGGCGAGTAAATCAGAATCGGACGATTCGCTTCCCAGGCGCTCAGTACGATCAGGCTCTGTCCCGGATCGGACCAGCCGACAAGCCTGCCGTTCTGGAACGCCAGAGTCCGTCCATCCGACATCGCATCCGCGCTGCGCATGAGCGCTGCAAGGGTGTCCGCCTTTTCGTACAGACCATCAAGGCTGCGTTTTTTCGCCGCGTCGCTCAGAGCCGCCTGATATTCGGTCATGCTCTGTTCGAGCGCTTTCGCGTAGCCCTGCGTGGGAATTACCGTGGAAATGCCATACCAGCCAATGTCTTCGCTCTTCCAGCCCTGTCCGGCCAGAAATTCGTATTCGCGCGCATCCTGGGTGTAGTTGTGCGATCCGGTCTGCGCATTGGGATTGTAGGAACGATACAGCGGCGTGCCGTTTAGGGCATCGGCGGAATACCAGCCAGTGCCTTCATCGATCCAGCCCATCGAAACGAGATGATCTTTTTCCCGTGCAGCGGCGGTGTAAAAATGATCGCCGGCATTTGGATTGTAGAGACGATACACCGGCGTGCCTGAGACGTTTGGGGCATACCAGCCCAGACCTTCGAGCGTCCAGCCGACCTGGACGAGATAATCCCGTTCGTTGCGATCCTGCGTATAAAAATGTTCGCCGGAGTTAGGATTGTACAGGCGATACATCGCATTGCCTTCCGGAGCGCTCAGCGGCGCGGTTGCGGTGCCGTTCACAAAGGTCGGACGGCCTTCCAGCCGGTCCACCACATGAGAAACCCGATGAACGCGTGTCCATCCGCCCGTTTCTTCCTGGGCCATAACCGGCACGCTAAAAACGCCAAGCAGTACGCTGGCTGCTGCAGTCAGGCGAATCCAAGACTTCATTTTTCTCTTTCTCCTTTCAGACGCTTCGATTGATGCGTCCTTTCTTTTTCCTTTTTCAGAGCCGCCCTCTGTTTTGTCATTTCGTTTTACGCGCTCAGGCGGGAAAAGACAATTTCCAGATTCTCCAGAAAAGGATAAGGAATCGATGGTCCCTGCTTATGCGGTTTCTTTTTCGCCAAACCGCTTTTTTCGCAGATCCTGTGGTTCCTGTTCAAAAAGAAAAGGCCCCGCTAAGGGATTTTTCTTTCCTTTCGTCGCTTTTTTTAACAGGTGTACCTTCCAGTATAGCAGTTGCCAATTTTTACTCTTTTTCTTTTTCAAATCCACACCATTTCCAGAGGATTTGCGCAAAGATGTACAGGTTTTCCAGCGATCGAAGCCGCTCTGTCCTTCCTTGACTTCGTATCTCTACTTTACCCGGCTGTTCGTACTCGCTTTTGGCAGGGGGTGAAAAAAGCAGCCTTTCCGCATGGGGGAAAAGCTGCCGTATTGCTTGATTAAACTCAGAATTCAGCCGGTCCGGATCTAAAGCCGGCGATCAGCCTTCGCAAAACCAGGCGACGCCTTCATAGCGCCAGCCCAGGCGCAGCAGTGCATTGGCTTCGTTGACATCCCGCGTGAAATGATGCGTCGCCGTCCACGCGTTTGGATTGTACAGGCGGTACACCGGCTTGCCGGACGCTTCCTTGACTGCGGTCCACGCCAGATCAGTAGACGCGAACGCGACATCTTCGTAGTGCCAGCCAAAACGAACCAGCGCATCGCGTTCGTTCGTATCCATGCAGTAATGGTGGTCTCCGGTATTCGGATTGTACAGACGATACACGTACCAGCCGTCCGCCGATGACTGCCAGGCGGTGCCTTCATTGCGCCAGCCGGCCGCAATCAGCTGATTTCGCTCTCTGGATACCTGCGTAAAGAAATGTTCGCCGCTGTTTGGATTGTACAGACGGTATACCGTGTAGCTGTCCGCTGCCAGAGCCGATACGGGGGCCTGCAGCGAACTGCCCAGAAGTCCGCTCAGAGCCAGACAGAACGCCCGCTTTTTCCCTTTTTTCATAATTCCCTTTTTCTCCTTATTCGATTCACTTTTGCGGCTTCTGTTTTCTGTATATGCAATAGATCTCATTCGCCCATCTATTGTTTCGAAAGGATGAAAAACAGTCTTTTGGGCCGCACCTATGTCTATTTTAACAGGCGTCATGGATCGACAATACCCTCTGCAGGCAATTCATTTTTTCGAGTGCGGATTTTTGCAGCCGGAGCCATTTAGCTACTGGAAGCATCCGAAGAGGCGGCGGAAGCAATCTGGGAGGAATCGTCTGAATCGCTCGTCGAATCGGATTCGTTCTGCGACAAATCGGCAGAAGAAGAAACGGAATCCGAACTGGCCAGCGTCGCATCCGCGAGTGCCTGGGACCACGTCTTGAGCGGACCGGTTTTCATGCCCTGCAGCCGGCGGCTGTACAGGTTGAAGACGTAGTTTCCATAAATGGCTTCATACGGACAGAGCTCGGAGGCGCGAATCATCGCCTTCTGGTAGTTTTCAACCGACTCTTTCTGATTGACGGCGGACTTGCCGGCACTCAGATCGGCGTTGAGCGCTTCATCAAAGATGTGCGCGTAGTTTGTTCCGCCCGCAATGCGGTGATTGGCCGTATCGGTATAGCCTTCGTACAGGTTCATCGCCGAGTTGTTCTGACCCGAATACGTGGACACCATGAAAAACGCGTCCCAGTCGTCGATCGGCTCTTCGCTCGACGGACTGACGGTCGTCAGCAGCGCGTTGAAGCTGATCGTGTTTGTGCGCAGTTCGGCTCCGATTTTGCGCCAGGATACTTCCAGCATCGGAAGCAGAGTTTTTAAAACGGAGTTGTTCTTGCTGGCGAGGAAACGGACTTCCAGACGCCTGCCGTCCTTTTCCCGGATGCCGTCGTCGCCCATTTTCCATCCAGCCGCGTCAAGAATCGCACTGGCCTTGTCGGGATCATAGCTGTAGTCGATCAGGCCGTCGATTTCCTTATCTCCCGTTGTCACCGCGCCCAGACCGTGGGCAATCGGTGACCAGAACGTTTTCGGCACATAGCCGACGTTTACATTTTCCAGATCCGCATCCATGGAAATACTTGGCCACGCGTAGTACTTTTCGACAAATTTTTCCTGATCCGTCGCATAGGCCAGCGCCTGCCGGACCGCCGGATCGGCGCATACGCCTTCCTGACAGTTAAAGCCGATATAGCCCTGGGCTGCGCGCAAATAGTGGCTCGTTTCCACATTATCGAGGGCCGAAGCCTGCGCGATGATGTCCGGATTGGCGGTTGCCGGAATCAGATCGATCGTTCCGTCCTGAAGCGACTGCACTTCCGTACCCGCTTCAATCGTCAGCATCGCCACAGATTCGATCGGATACTGGCCATCCCCGTTCCAGTCCGGATTTTTCTTCAGCACAGCGCCCCACGAAGAATCGTACTGATCGATCACATACGGACCGGTTCCAATCGCCTGCTCCGGCTCGAGGTTTTTATAGGCGTCCAGATTGCCGCGGGAATACGGAAACTGACCTTCCGGCACGATGAACACCGTGCCGATCGAAGCGACCGCGTCACTATCCGGCTGGGCGCACGTAAAGGTAACGGTCAGACCGTTGTGCGAAACCTGAATGCCAGAAATGTCTCTGGCCGATCCGTCCTGGCACGCTTCAAAGCCTTCAATGAAATCGTACGTGCCGTCCTTGATGCCGCCCACGTATTCCGGATCCGCCATGAGCGTAAAGGAATACTTGATGTCATCGCCGTCCAGTTCCGATCCGTCTGAAAAGCGAAGTCCTTCCTTGAGATGGAAGCGGATCGTTTTTCCGTCCTTGGACACTTCCGGCGCTTCGCTGGCCAGAACCGGCACCAGCGATCCGTCCGCGTCGTACGCCAGCATGGACTGATACACCATGTTGACAACCCACTGGTCATACATCGACGCGGCATACATCGGACAGAACGTTCCCGTCAGTTTCTGGGTAATGCCGACTTTGAGAACGTCATCGCCAAGCGTCCCTGGACCGGTCGACGCGGAATCCGTCGACGATTTGGGTTTGGAACAGCCTGTCAGCGAAACCAGCAGCGCCGCGCAGAGCGCAGTAAGAATGAAACGGCGTACTTTCATAAAAACCTCCTGAGGCGGCTGCCAAACACCGCCCGACCGATCTAGAACTTACGGTCTGTCTTAATCTATATGTCCAATATGTGTTCTATATGCAGATTCAGGAACAGGGAAATCCCGGGAAATCGCAGGCGTTCAATAACTCCTTCATCGCTATTCCCTGCATGCATCAGCAAAATGGAAAGGCAGTGCCTTCCTGTCCAATGTACAGAGTACAGACGGGCACGGGCCGGATTCCCTGTAAAATAGAAACGCAAAGCCAAATAAAAACAAACTGAAAATACGAAAAAACAGAAAACAAAGAAGGCCCTTGCTGCCCAAACGGCAGCATACGGCCAAATTGAAAGGAATCCCATCTGTATGAAACTCAATTTTTCTCCGCGCTACCAGCAGCTTCTTGATACGCTGGGCGCCTATACGCTGGCCTGCTCGACAGTCTATGTCGATCAGTATACCGTTGCCCCGAAAAAGGGGGCTTCCCGGACCAATGAGGCGCTGACGATTTTGTCGCAGTTCGCCTTTAATCTCGAAAACAATCCCGGAACGATCGCCTGGCTCGAAGAAGAATATGCCGCCATGGCAGACGGATCGCTCGAACAGAAAGAAGTCGGGCTGCGCCTGAAAAAGCTTCAGGACACCCGGGAGATTCCTTCCCCGCTTTACAGAAAATGGCAGGAAAGCGCGGCCGAAAGCGAGACGATCTGGCACGAAGCCAAAGTCCAGTCCGATTATGAACGCTTTCGCCCCGCGCTCGAAAAAGTCATTTCGTATACGCTGCAGGCGGCGTCGTATTCGCCGCGCTTTGATCCGGCCCATCCTTATGATTATCTGCTCAGTCTTTACGAACCGGGCATGAATCAGGAAAAATATGATGCTTTTTTTGAAGCGATCCTCGAAGATCTCGGTCCGCTCGTCAAAAAAGCGGCTGCGGCCCGGCCAAAAGATCTTTCTCTTCTGCACGCGCCGGTGAGCGACGCGCAGCAGGAAAAACTGGCCAGTGAAGTTCTCGATTTTCTGAAAGCCGATCGGGACCGGCTGGCGATCAGCACGACCGAGCACCCGTTTACCGATTTTCTGTCCCACGACGATGTCCGAATCACCACGCACTATGAACCGGATCAGTTTGTCAGTTCCATTCTTTCGACCGTCCACGAATACGGGCACGCGCTGTATCATCTGCAGACGGAAGCGGCTTTTGACAAGACGATGCTCGTGGAAGGCGTCGGCTGCGCTGCCCACGAATCCCAGTCCCGTCTGCTGGAAAATCACATCGGCCGCTCCAGAGCGTTCTGGAGCGTGCTGCTTCCCGCTTTGCGAAAAGAAATTCCAGCCCTCGAAACGGTCGATGCCGATACGCTGTTTACACTGGTCAACACGTGCCGTCCTTCGCTGATTCGAACCGACGCGGATGAGCTCACCTATCCCTTCCATATTCTCATACGCTATGAAATTGAAAAGAAAATGGCCGCAGGCACCCTCGATTATGCGACGCTTCCGCAGCTCTGGAACGATCTTTACGAAACGTATCTCGGCGCACGACCCGAAAACGACCGTGAAGGCGTCCTGCAGGATGTGCACTGGTCTTCCGGCGATCTCGGCTATTTCCCCAGCTACGCGCTTGGCTCTGCCTACGCGGCCCAGATTTATGAAGCCATGGAGCGGGACATCGATCCAGAGCAGCTCATTCTGGAAAACCGCTTTGAAGACATCGCGGCCTGGCTGGAAAAGAACGTCCATCGCTATGGCGCCTCGAAAACCATGCTGGAAATTGTCGAAGAAGTCAGCGGCAAACCGTTTGATCCGCACATTTATACCGGCATGCTTAAGAAAAAATACGCGCCTCTGCTGGAAGATCAGGCAGAAGACTGAGGTCGAACTGAGGCCGGATGACGCTTGCTCTTCGGGATTGAGGGCGGGATCGAACAGGCTGGCGCAAAAAGCCGGCTATGGAGGATCCGTCGTCTGTACAGAAGACCCAGCACTGGCGGTTTCTGTCGCCGTCTTTTGCAAAATGTCCGCATTTCCAATCCTATCTTTTGAGTAATGTGTCCATATCTCTGTACTTTTCATTTTCAGCGTCATTTTTTATTCCGCCGCATTGCGGCGGAATTTCTTTTGAGTATGTGAAACTAACAGTAAGCATTTTATTGATAAGATGGTCATGAAAAAAGAGAAAGAAGAAAGGAGGACAAACAGAAAAGGAATGATGGAGTAATTTATGTCTGATACCACAACTCAAAACGGCTTAACCCCTCTCCAGCGCAACCTCGCATATCTTGGCTGTCTGATGTTAGCCTTGTCCATGGCGGCCTTTGGCCTCTCCCTCGCCAATATTCAGGGACCGGTTCTTGCAAGTCTCAACGGCATGGACTCTTTTTCACTCGTTACCGCGCTGACTTCCGCTTCGCTCTGCCTGATGACTCTGATCGGCGGATCGCTGATGGACAGCATCGGTGCTAAGAAACTTGTTCTCTGGTTTGGTCTGATCAACTGCATTTGCGGCATTGGTCTCGCCTTTGCCTCTTCGCTTTCCATGTATCTGATTTTGCGTGTCGTTCTTTCGGCATGCCAGGGCGCGTTCTCGGCTGTTCCGTTTATCGCCGTCCGTCAGATTTTCCCGGTTAAAGAAGTCCCGAAATACGTAGGTTTCCTTTCCGGCGCACTGGCCATCGGAAGCTTTATCGGTTCCTGGGGCGCAGGCTGGCTTATGGACCACGGCATGACCGGTATGGCTTCGGCTTTCCCGACAATTTTCCTGGCTATCGGTATTTATCTGATTTATCGCTATCTGCCAAACGGCGCAACCCATAAAGGCGTTCATCTGGACTGGATCGGCGCACTGCTTCTGGGCATCTGCCTGTTTGCCCTTGTCTTCTGGCTTAACTACGGTGCCATTCTCGGCTGGGGCTCTGCCTTCGTCCTCACCTGCGCAGCCATTACGATTATCAGCTTCATTCTGCTGCTGATCGCGGAAAAGAAAATCAGTTCTCCGCTGATTCCTCTGAATCTTTTCAAGAACAAGACGTTCGTTATCGTTCTGCTGATCACCGGTCTCTGCGTTGTTTACCTGACGGCCATTAACGCCTACGTTCCGCAGGCTATGCAGCAGCTGATGGGCCAGCCGGCTTCCATCAGCGGTACCGTTCAGATTCCGCGTACGATTCTTTCCATTCTCGTTCCTGGCGCTGCCGGTGTATGGATCGCCAAGAAGCTTTCGAACTTCTGGAAAGCCTTTGCTTACTGCGCTATTCTGGTCATCATCCCGACTGGACTGCTCGTCTTCATCGGTCCGAACATGCCGGTATGGTTCGTATTCGTCATGCTCGCACTGACCGGAATCGCCGATTCCTTCCGTACCGTATCGTCCATCCCTGCAGCGCAGATGCTGCTTAAACCGCAGGATCTTGGCATCGGTACTTCCCTGGTTGGATTTATCATTTCCCTCAGCGGCGTTATCGCTTCCGCTCTGTTCTCCATTGCCTACAACGCACTGACCCAGGCTACACCGGGCAACGTCGGCATGACACAGGGTATCGATACCGTTCTGCTGATCTCCTGCGCAGCAGCCGTCATCGCTCTGCTTCTGGCCATCTTCGTCTTCCGTCCAATGTTCCCGAAAGCCGTTGCTGCCATGCATAAAGACGACGACGCTTCCGCAAAATAACCGCTTTAAACTTTTCAGATCCCGATACGATCTGCAGGCTGTCCTTTCGGGGGCAGCCTTTTTTCCTGGAGCAGTCGATCGTATCCGCGTCGGGAATACGCAAAAAGCAGAAGCTCTCCGAACGGATCGGATGCAGCTTCTGCTTTTTTTGCTGAAATTCAGAAATAGGGATTTAGGGATACCTGAGCGGGTTTGCGTTCGCGGTTGCCGGATCAGCTAGTCTTCGTTGGTATGACGAACCGCGCCCGTGCAGTCTTTGGCGAGAGCGACGATCGTATCCGCGCAGCTTTCGATCGGCAGGCGGCTTGTATCGAGGCAGACGTCATAGTAGAACGCCTTGCCCCATTTGCGGCCGGTGAAGTACTGATAGTGCGCCTTGCGGCGTTTATCCTTATCGCGCAGACGCTTGTCGATGCTTTCGTCGCGCTCGCCGTATTCGGTCAGAATTCTCTTCTTGCGGCTTTCTTCATCCGCCCAGATGAAGCAGCTCAGTACGCCGGGTTCATTGCGCAGCAGGAAGTCGGCGCAGCGGCCGACGATGACACAGTGTCCCTTTTTGGCCAGATCCAGGATGACTTTGGTCTGCGCTTCAAACAGCTGTTCGTTGAGGTTGAAGCTGAAGCTGCTGCTGGCGAGCATGGTCATGAAGCGGTCCTGCTCTTCGCCGTTCTGTTCGATGAACTCTTTAGCGAATCCGCTTTGCGCGGCGATCTTTTCGACCAGGTTCCAGTCGTAGAAGTCATAGCCGAGTTTTGCGGCGACCAGTCTGCCGATAGTACGGCCGCCCGATCCGAATTCTCGGGTAATGGTAATGATGTTTGCAGTCATACGTACCTCTTTCCAGATCCCGTTGGATCCTGATGTGTGTTTTGCAGACCGAAAAGCCATTATATTGCCAATGAATGCCGGGTCCGCTCCGATTTTGAAAGCTGCCGTCGCCAGGGTCTGGCTTTCAATTTCTTTGCGGAGGCCCCTCTGTACTCCGTTTTGGTCTGCTTTATTCCTAAATAAATTATAGCCGCTTAAAGACGCATAAAGACCACCAGTTCCCACAAAAGCGCAAAACAAAAACCGGAGCCTTTCAAAAAAGATCCGGTTTGCGTTGTATAGAGAGATATCGATTACCGAACGGAATTAAAAATCGAACGTGCGATCCGACGCGCCGTACTGTGCATAATAGTCGCGAATTCTCGAAATCATCTCGTCATCGAGCGTTTTGTTTTCTTTCAGGCAGGAAACGATTTCCGGCATCGATACGATCGCCGCGGTTTCAAAGCCGTATTTCTTTGCGACTTCGCCAAGCGCGGACGTATCGGACTGGCCTTTTTCAGCGCGATCGAGCGAAACCATCAGGCCCTTGATTTCCACGTTTGCTGCGCCTTTGACTTTTGGCACCGTCTCATCCATGGATTTGCCGGAGGTGGTCACGTCTTCGATCATGATGACGCGGTCGCCGTCTTTGAGTTTTGTGCCCAGGAAGCTTCCTTTATCCGCGCCATGATCTTTTTCTTCCTTACGGTCGGAACAGTAGCGGATTTCCTTGCCGAAGAGGTCGTAATACGCTTCCGCGGTAACGACGGCCAGCGGAATTCCCTTGTAGGCCGGGCCGAAGAGCACATCAAAGTCATCGCCGTAACGATCATGAATGGCTTTCGCATAAAACTCGCCGAGCTTGCGCAGCTGACGACCGTTTTCATAGCCGCCGGCGTTCATGAAAAAGGGCGAGATCCGTCCGGACTTGAGCGTGAAGGTACCAAATTTCAGCACGCCGCTATCCAGCATGAAATCAATGAATTCCTGTTTGTAGTCTTCCATTTTCTTTTCTCCTTAACTGGCTTCGAATTAACGCATGGACCGCCGCAGATGCCTTCGCCTGAAAGGGCAAGGCGCTTTTTATATGGATTTTATATGGATATGGATCCAGAAAAGACTTTGGATCCGGGAATGCGGGCGATCTTTTTTCCTGTTCAATCTTATCAGATCCGCCGCCAAAACCGGCAGCGGTTTAGAGGAGTCCGGCTTTTGACTCCAAATTCCTTTTTAAATGATCGGACCGCTCAGACGGATCGGACAAAAAGAAAAAGGACTTTGCCTTATGGCAGACACATAGAGTCTGGCCGCAAAGGGGCAAAGTCCTCTTTTCGTTTGAAATGTCGTTTTACGTCCTCATCTGATCTTGCGCTGTTCGCTCAGGACGCAGGCGCGAAGCCGCTTTACTGTTCGTCGGATTCTGTGCCTTCAAATTCTTCTCGAATGCCTAGAACGACTCCAGCCAGAGCGGCGATCACCATCATGGCGCTGATCAGAACCACAATCCACTTTGTATTTTGCATAGGGGGGGCACTCCTTCCTGCTCAATGCCTTGAGCCGATATTCGCGAAAGTCTTTTCCGCTTTTTCTTTTCTATATTGTACCCTCTGCACCGCTTGCCAGGGAGCGGACAATGACCGGACCTTGCTGGTCATTTTGCTTGTCTGGATGCATTCACCGCTGGCTTCCGGCTATCATTCGCCTCGGAACACTGTCTTGCTTCTTTGCCCGTACGCATTTCCTGGTTATTAATATGATCTTTATTTCAATTTCGTGAAATGTCTATTTTTTTACTCCGGTTAAGTTTTTTTATTTGTTTTCTGACTTAGGTAAAGCTATAAAACAAATCATTATAGTCGATATAAATCAAGCGAATAAGGCTTTTTTGTTCATGTATCGTTCCGAAAAATATTTGGGCATACAAAAAGGAATGATACGTGTCAGCTAGTATTATGAATGCGTAAAGAAAAGGAGATGTTTCTCAATGACTAAAGAAGAATTCAAGAAAGTCCTTGATGCAGCTCTGGGTACAGATGCATACAGTGCAGAAGTAATCGCCGACCTGGTTGAACACTTCGACGCAACTGGCAAATATGCACAGACTGCCAAAGACCGTCTGGACGAGAGATATGGCTCCCTTCTCGGCTGGATTCAGAAACATGCAGCAGAAGGCGAATACGCAAAAGCTGCTGATGAAGCCGAAAAGATTGCGATCGTTCTCAAAGCCCTTGCCGCAATTAAGTAAATCCCAATCGCAAGGCATGCCGGATCCGGACAGGGATCCCGGCAAACGATGGACGCTCAGTCTCATCGCTTAATTGATTCACTATTCTAAATTATCCATTCATCGGAACGAATCTTCGGATTCTCCGGTTTGGAATATGCAGAACCCCGCTGGAGTAAATCCGAAGAAATCGTCCGACGAATTCTTAAGATAATCCATCGGTCAGTATGATTAAACACTTAAGGAGGTCATCTATCATGACAAAAGAAGAATTCACCAAAACCCTGGAAGCTGCAATCGGCGGCACTGAATACGGCGACGAAGTAATCGCTGACCTCACTGCTCACTTCGACGAAACTGGCAAGTACGCTCAGACTGCTAAAGATCGTCTGGACGAAAGACTCGGCTCCCTGGAAGGCTGGGAAAAGAAACACAAAGCTGAAGGCAACGACGCAGCTGCAGCTGTAGAAGCTGAAAAGATCGCTCTCGTTAAAAAAGCCCTCGCTGCTATCGCCTAACCAGCTATAGTCCCGCACGTCCCGTCACGGTGACGTCCCTCAACAAACACTCTTAATCCCACACATAAACGCCGGCTGTGCTTCGCCACAGCCGGCGTTTTCTGTTCTTTTCTCGCTCCCGTCTTTTTGAGAGATCGTTTCCTGCGATCGATCGCGTAAAAGGGGCGGTGTCAAACAGGTCATTTTTTTGCCAGCCTGTTCGCACCGCCTCTTTTTCAGGTGTCTTTTTATCCGGTTTACAAACTCGGATTTCAGGCCGCTGCTTTTACAGGCTTGCGGGTGAAACCAAGAATCAGAGCTGCAGCAGCTACGCCTGCTGCAAGAGCGACCAGATACATCAGCGGATTGCCGATGGTCAGGACAACAAAGATACCGCCATGAGGTGCCATCAGCGTGCATCCGAACAGTTCAGAAAGCGCGCCGGCAAGAGCGGAACCAATCGCACACGCGGGAAGCACGTGAAGCGGGTCGCTCGCCGCAAATGGAATTGCACCTTCTGTAATGAACGACAGTCCCATGACCACATTCGTCGGCGCTGTTTTCCGCTCATCTTCTGTGAACTTGTTTTTAAACAGCCATGAGGCAAGAGCTATGGCGATGGGAGGAACCATGCCGCCGATCATAACCGAAGCCATTACGGCATAATTTCCAGCCGCAAGAGAAGCCGTGCCGAATACATACGCCGCTTTGTTGAACGGGCCGCCCATATCGATGGCCATCATTCCGGCAAGCAGAGCACCAAGAACCACCCCTGAAACGCCGTTCAGCGATTCGAGCCAGAGATTCAGCTGTGTATTGAGCCAGCCGACTGGCGGTTCAACCAGGAACATCATAATTGCACCGGTGATCAGAACACCGAAGAACGGATAGATCAGCATCGGCTTAATGCCTTCCAGGGAATCCGGGAGTTTGGTACAAATCTTTTTCAGACCGTTAATTACATAGCCGGCCACGAATCCAATCAGCAGCGCGCCAAGGAATCCGGATTTTCCATTTGCGGCAATGGCGCCGCCGACAAATCCGACCATCAGCCCCGGGCGATCCGCAATCGACATGGCGATGTATCCGGAAAGAACCGGGAGCATGAAGCCAAACGCAATATCGCCCACACTCTTGAAGAAAGCCGCCGCCGGCGTAATCGTACCAAACAGCTGCCGCTCGGATTCAGCCAGCATGTTCATGTCTACGCAAAAGCCGTCAATCAGGAAGGCAATAGCGATCATGATTCCGCCGCCGACAATAAAGGGAAGCATGTGCGAAACGCCGTTCATCAGGTCTTTATACACCTTGTGCCAGCCGGATTCTTTTTCTTCCGATCCTTCTGCATGCGATGCATTGCCGGATTCGTATACCGGAGCGGCCGGATCCAGGGAGCGTTCGATCAGCTCCTGCGGTTTATGAATTCCATCGGCAACAGCGGTCTGAATCACGCGTTTTCCGTTGAATCGATCCATAGGAACTTTTGTATCGGCCGCAACAATGATTCCATCGGCATTCTGAATGTCGTCCGCCGTCAGTATATTTTTTGCGCCGCCGGATCCGCGTGTTTCCACCTTGACCCGGTATCCCATTTCCTTAGCTTTTTTCTCAATGGACTCTGCAGCCATATACGTATGCGCAATTCCCGTCGGGCATCCCGTAACCGCCACAATATAAGGAACCTTTGCATCCGGATTTGCGCCGGCTGCCGGCTCTTTTTCTGCCGTCGCCGTTTTTTCTGCCGCCGGCTGATCGAGGGCTTCTTCCGCCTCATTGAGCAGATTCAAAAATTCCTCTGGTGTCTGCGCCTTTTTGAGTGCGCTGGAAAGCTCTTCATTCATCAGCATTCTCGACAGCTGGGCCAGCACCTGAAGATGAACGTTTCCGCCTCCGGTGCGGCAATCAGGAACAGAAGATTCACCGGCTGTCCGTCGAGAGAGTCATAATCCACACCGTCTGGAATGACCATGGCGGCCAGACCTGGCTGTTTTACGGCTGCGCTGCGGCCATGGGGAATCGCGATCCCCATGCCCACACCCGTCGTACTTTCTTTTTCCCGGTTATAAACCTGTTCTTCATAGGGAGCGCGCTCTGCGATTTTTCCGCTTTTTTCCATGAGATCAATCGCTTTGCGGATAATTTCGTTTTTATCGGCAGCAGAAGCATGCACATCGATGCTTTCGATTGCCAGCAAATCGCGAATTTTCATGTGTTTTCCTTTCCTCTGCCGGACGATTCCGTCCGTCTTTTTCGCTTAAGGTAAATCGGGTGTCTCTTTGCACATCTGCATCCTGTTTTGAGTAAGGAAAACATCGCAGGCGAACACAGATCCGACGCTTCCGGAAATTCCAGATCGGCCGGCAGGAAAGCAGTGTGCAGTGTATTGAAATCGATCAGAGTGTAAACTGCTGAATCTCGATCAGACTTTCGTTCTGAAGCCGCTGAATATCTTCGTACTGGGCCAGATCGCTGCAGAAGGCGGTAGCCGATCCGCAGTAGACGCCAAGAGCAAGCGCCTCTTTAAGATTCTCGGTATCGAGATAGCCAGCCATAAATCCCGCAACCATCGAGTCGCCCGACCCGACGGAATTGACCAGTTTTCCCTGCGGGCAGGAAGCCGTATAAAACGCGCCGTCCATTCCGGCAAGCAGTGCACCTTTCGCCCCGCGGGAAACCAGAACATTTTTTGCCCCCATGTCCTGAAGTCTGCGGGCCGCCCGGGCAAGGCTTTCGACGGATTCAAGTTTCTGATCAAACAGAGCTTCCAGCTCATCCTGATTTGGCTTGATCAGAAACGGATGCCGCTCGAGGGTATGGAGCAGAAGATCGCCCGTGGCGTCTACCGCACTGAGCACGGAGTCCTTGGTCAGATCGAGCAGATGACGGTAGAACATCGAATCCATTCCAGCCGGAACGCTTCCAGAAAGAATCAGCACATCCTTTTCGTTCAGGCTTCGGATGCGGGTTTTCAGTTTTTCCACGTCCGCCTCACAAAGCTGCAGACCGCATCCGTTGATTTCCGTTTCCCTGCCGGATTTGAGCTTGACGTTAATCCGGGTATAGCCGGCACAGTCGATGAAGTCCTTTTTAAAGCGGCGCTCTTCCAGCATGCGCACAAGTTCCTGTCCGGAAAATCCGGCCACAAATCCAAGGGCTGTATTTTCATGGCCGAGCCGTCCAAGGATCGTGGATACATTGATGCCTTTTCCGCCTGGATACAGTGCGCATTCTTCGGCCCGGTTTGTTTCGCCGGTTTCGAAATGATCGACGCGCATGATGTAGTCCAGCGAAGGATTGGCGGTAAGAGTGTAGATCATGAAGTTCTCCTTTCCTTTTTCCCAGACAGAGATACCGGGACGATCGAGCCTGGCTTACCTCGATTCGCCCAAAACCGCTGTTTGGGCTTCCTGTTTTTCTGATGATCGGTGCAAGTTCGTCACGCCGGACAGAGCTGCTTTGTCCTGAGGGTTTTACTGGATTTCGTCTTCGTTCTCCGAAACCGTTTCGCCCGTGCTTCGAAGAACCAGTCCGGGAAATCCATCCGGAATCTGCGCGTTTTTTTCCGTAATCAGAACGGCCTGTGACAGGTCGCCAAACCGAACGGCCGCGATCTGATCAAACTTGGAAGAATCGGCAAGCACATAGGCTTCCAGCGTTCTCTCCAGCGCTTTTTTCTTTACACTCGCTTCCCGTACATCCGGTGTCAGCAGTTCTCCGTCTTCTGTGACGGCATTGGTCCCAAAAAATCCTTTGGAAAATCGGTACTTGTCCAGAAATTCGAGTGTTTCTTCCCCCACCAGCGCACTGGTGATCGATTTGAGCTCTCCGCCGGTTACGGAAACCGGAACGCCGAGCTCCATCAGCCGTACGGCATGGGAAATGGAATCGGTAATCGCCCGGATCTTCTTTCCGGCCAGCAGAGGAAGGAGTGCTTCCACCGTTGTTCCAGCATCCAGATAAATGGTTTCGCCATCCTGAATCTGCGCGGCTGCCTGAAGGGCAATCGCCTTTTTTTCTTTCTGATGCTGGTCCCGGCGGCTCGCCAGCTGACTGTCGGAAACATGGGTTCTCGGTTTGCAGGTCACGCCGCCGCGTACCCGATGCAGCAGCCCCTGTTCTTCAAGCGCCATCAGATCTCTTCGCAGCGTACTCTCGGACGTCCCGAGCAGATCGAGCAGTTCCTGCTGCGATGCTCTTTCTTTTCCTTTTAAATACTCCAGAATTTTCTCGTGTCTTTCTTCGGTCATCATTTTCTGTTTTCCTTCATTTCTTTTCTATTTCTTTCACCTCTGTTCACCTGGTTTTCTTACAGTGAAATCATACGGCGATGAAAGCGGTTAATCAACCATATTTATTCAAATTTATTCATTAATTTTCTTTTTATCCTTTGATTCCATCTATTTTCGTTCAGTTTCTTTCTTATTTGTTCAAAACTATTCATATATTTCATATTTATCCAAAAGCAGAAACGCTGCACCCGGCCTTGGAAGCCCGCAAAATGGCGTCAAAGGCTCGCTCAGCTCCTTATTTGTTCATAGTACTCCAATAAAGAGCCGCTTTCGTCCAATTCTGAAAGATCGTCCGGAGGAAAGAAAACGGGACGAACGTTCTGTCCCTGGATAATTGGCGGCTTTATCTGACGAAAAAACTGTCCAGAACACGTAAGCCTGTTTTTCGGAATGGAACGGGAAGTTCAGATGCTTCCGGAACCGGTCACGAAGCTTCAGATTTTTAAACAGGAACAAACTCTCTGAATCTCACACATAAATTGCGGGTGTGCTTCGTCACAGCCGGTATTTTCAATTCTGGCCTTTCTCAAATCCGCTTCAGACTGTATCCTGTCTAGTAGACGGATGCCTCCGGGCGAATGGAGGACATCCACATAGATCTTGGAGGATTTATATTTTGAAAAAGACCGTTTATACACTGCTGAGCGCAGCTCTGCTGCTTACCATGGCCGGCTGCTCCAGCAAGCCTGCAGACTCCAGCACTTCGTCTGCAGCCGGATCATCCGCTGTCTCCGACGCTTCCGCCATTACGAGCGAAGGCACTTCTTCCGCGAAAGAAGAACCTGCAGAACCGGCAATTTATGCGGTAGGCGACATTCTCGCCAACACGCCGTTCTCCCGTCAGTCGGTCATCAATCAGCTGATCGACATGGGCTATTCCAAATCCACCGCAGAAAGCGCCGTTGACGAATACGGAGCTGACTGGGTAGAAAACGCGAAAGAAATGCTGAATCGTCTCGACAAGAAAGATCACGACGAAGCGATCCAGACGCTGCTCGACTTTGGTTTCACACAGGAAGAAGCCGAAGCGGCTGTTGAATAAGCTGTTGAATAATTGAAAAGAAGTCATTCCAGTACCAGACCCATTTCAGGCGCTCTGCCCGCTGTTTTTACAGCCGGTCGAGCGCCTTTTCCTGTTTTCAGCTTTCCTTATCATCTTTTTCCTCTTACCTTTTTCCTCTTCCCGCTTCCCTTTCTTTTCTCTCTTTCGTGTCCAGTTTTCAGGGTACCCTTTCTTCCTTGCTCTGGGTATGCGGCTATAAAAAAATCCGTCTGGATTTTGCCGAACAATCGGACAGTCCAGACGGATTACCATTCCTTTTTGAAATGCAGCTTTGAAACACAGCGTTTCGAGCTTAGTTTTTGGCTTTTGCCTGCAGTGACGGCCAGCGGAAGATGGCTTTGTCTTCGACCATCAGACGGCAGATCACCGCGCCAAGCGCGTTGCCAAGCAAAATCCAGAGCAGGTTGAGCGACCATTTCCAGGCCAGCGCCATATAGGCGAAGTCGGCGATGGAGTGTTCAAATCCACAGAGGATAAATACCGTGACGCAAAGGAAGCATCCAGCGTGAAAGCCTCTTTTCCAGGAGCTGACCGCCAGATACATGAGAACGCCGCAAAACGTCCCGTTAATGAGGGCGACATACCAGCTCAGGGCGTCTTTCTTTTCCACCAGTGCCTGCGCGGTTTCAATCACCGGCGTGTTCGTGCGCAGCAGCAGACAGACAATTCCGGCACCGATCAGGTTGCCCAGAAGAATACGGAGAAACGGCAGGTCCTGCTCGCCGAAAAAGCCGATTTTCCCGGTGAAGAGATCAAGCTGATAAATGATGACAAACGCCAGGCCGAAGCCGAAAAAGAGGGCGCCCAGCGGCGCTTCGGCACGAAGGAACAAATACGCGGCAATCGCAATCATTCCGCCGGCCGCAATCGATTTTTTCATGGAAAGCGGCCCTGCTTACGCGTTCATCACCGCTTCGATGGCTTCAAACGTGGCTTTCGGATCCGCTGCCTTAGTAATGGAACGACCGACAACGATGTAATCGCATCCCTGTTTGCGGGCGAATTCCGGGGTGGCGACGCGCTTCTGGTCGTCCTTGGAATCGGTGGCCAGACGAATGCCCGGGGTTACAGTAAGGAAATCTTCGCCGCAGGCTTCCTTGATCGCCTTGGCTTCATGGACGGAGCAGACCACGCCGTCCAGACCGGCTTCCTTGGCCGCTTTGGCGTAGCGAATGACGGAATCGATGACTTCGCCAGGGATGCCCTGCTGTTCGTTCATCGCTTCCTTCGACGTGCTGGTCAGCTGTGTTACCGCGATGACGAGCGGCTTCTTGCCTTCGCCGGCACCGAGTTCAATGCCTTCCTTGGCGGCTTTCATCATTTCGATGCCGCCGGCCGCATGGCAGTTGACGATATCGGCGCCCAGAGCCGCCAGGTTTTTCATGCCGCCTTTTACGGTGTTTGGAATATCGTGCAGCTTCAGATCGAGGAAAACGTCATGACCCATCGCCTTGACTTCACGGACCATGTCCAGACCTTCCGCATACGTCAGTTCCATGCCGATTTTTACGGTGACGGGCTGATCAAACTGGGAAAGGAAATCCAGGACTTCCTGACGGCTGGAAAAATCCAGCGCAATAATTGTTTTGCTCATAAATTCTCCTTCTCTCGCTTTCGTGTTCTTCTGATGTTTCGCCGTTCTGCGCTTTCGAGCGTAGTCGGACAGGCATTTACGGATCGAATCGAGCCAGGCGCAGCAGGTCGCGCCTGGCGGTGCAGTTTTCGATCGCCTTTACTGTATCGAATCCTGTCTGAAAATGACAAAGAATCCAGCTTTCGTACGAAAAAGGGCTTTTCTTCTCTTCGTTTCGCCTCAAAAAAGAAGCCGGCAGTCGACCGGCTTCTTCGTTTTTAAAAGACTTAGTTTTTCGGAAGCGCTTTGCCAATGGCTTCCTTGACCGAGTTCAGACGGTATCTGGCCAGAGCGGCAGGAAGTTCATCGATAATGCGCGGGCATGCCCACGGATCGACCAGATTTTCGCTGCCGATTTCCACAGCGCTTGCGCCTGCGTACAGGAATTCCAGAACATCTTCGGCGCATGTAATGCCGCCGCAGCCGATGATTGGAATGTTTACAGCCTGTGCACAAAGGTAGACCGCACGGATGGCGATCGGCTTAATCGCCGGTCCGGAAAGACCGCCTGTGACGTTGCCAAGCAGCGGTTTTGCGGTGCGCAGATCGATGCGCATCGCCGGAACGGTATTGATCAGAACGATACCGTCAGCACCGGCCTGTTCCACCGCCTGCGCGATTTTCGTGATATCCGTTACGTTTGGCGAAAGCTTCACGTAAACCGGCTTGTCGGCAACGGCCTTCGCCATACGGGTGACTTCCGCAGCCAGTTCGGGATTGGTACCGATGGCCATGCCGCCGGCGGAAACGTTCGGGCAGGAGATGTTCAGCTCAAACGCCTTGATAACGTCCATGCCGCGCAGCTGTTCAATGACCAGCGCGTAGTCCTGCAGACTTGCGCCCGCCACGTTGGCGATGACTTCGGTATCAAACTGTTCCAGAAACGGAAGTTCGCGGGCTTTGACGAATTCCACGCCTCGGTTCTGCAGACCGATGGCGTTGATCATGCCCGACGGAGCTTCCGCGATGCGCGGCAGAGGATTGCCGGCGCGGGGATCGGGCGTAATGCTTTTGACGCAGCAGCCGCCCAGAAGGCTCAGATCGTAAATCATCGAAAATTCACGGCCAAAGCCGAAGGTTCCCGAGGCAGGAATAACCGGGTTTTTCAGGTTCAGACCTGGAAGCTGTACAGAAAGATCCATTACAGTACCACCTTTCCAATCGGGAATACGGGTCCGTTCTTGCAGACGCGAACCTGCATGCCGTTGCGATCCGTCATGACGCAGCCGTTGCATACGCCAAAACCACAGCCCATGCGAGCTTCTAACGATACATAGCCTTTGGTGTAGGCATTGCTGACGGCGCGCAGCATCGGAAGCGGGCCGCACGAGAGGACAAAATCCGTCTCGATGCCCTTAGCGCGAACGCCGTCCAGAACGGTGCCCTTAATGCCGGCACTGCCGTCCATCGTGCAGATGACGGGCGAAATGCCCAGATGCTCAAATTCATCGACGTAGAAGACATCGCCGGCACTGTTAAAGCCCAGAACGACATCCACTTTAGCGCCTTTTTCAAGATAGGCTTTTGCGGTATACAGCATTGGAGGCGTTCCGACGCCGCCGCCCAGGATCAGAACTTCTTTCTGATCCGTGATCGGAAAACCGGTTCCCAGCGGACCGAGCAGCGAAAGGCAGGTGCCCGGTTCCATCGTCGACATTTTGTCGGTTCCGTTTCCCATGATTTTGTAAACCAGCGTCAGGCGGTCTTCTTCCACCCACGATACGGAGATCGGGCGGCGAAGAAAGTAGCCGGGCAGCGCCACATCCACAAACTGGCCCGGTTTGGCCAGCGCGGCGAGGTCGGTTTTCAGAACCATTTTGTAAACCGAATCGGCGATGGGGGTATTGTTAAGGATTTCTGCGTTGGATTGTTTCATGTTTATTTCCCCATTTCGTTCATGGAAATCATCGAGAAGGAAAGGGATTCAAGAACTTTGAGAAGCGCGTTGGCGGTATCGAGGGACGTCATGCAGAAAATGTTATTTTCCGAAGCCACGCGGCGGATGATAAATCCGTCGTCCTCGTTTTTGCGCGAATGACGGCTCATCGTGTTCACTACGAAGTTGACGCGGCCGTTTCGGATGACATCCACAACCGATTCCACATCGCCGCCCTGATTTTCAATCTTGGCAGCGTCGTGAACGAACAGGCCATGTTCGCGCAGGAAGCGAGCCGTACCCGGGGTGGCGTAAATGCCGTAACCGATCGTCGCAAAACGCTTAGCCAGCGGCAGTGCGTCTTCCTTGTCCGCATCCGCAATCGTCAGCAGGACGTTGCCGTGCGGAGAAACTTTAATACCAGCGGCAACCAGGGCTTTATACAGCGCCTTTTCAAGGTTGATATCGGAGCCTAACGCTTCACCGGTCGATTTCATTTCCGGTCCAAGAACGGTGTCTACGCTGCGCAGCTTGGCAAAGGAGAAGACTGGTGCCTTGACGAAGACGCGGTGCGCGTCTTCCGGACGATAGCCAGGTTCATAGCCCTGTTCGCGCAGGGAGTGGCCAAGTACCGCCATCGTCGCCGCATGGGACATCGGCGTACCGGTAATCTTGGACAGGAACGGAACGGTTCTTGAAGATCTCGGATTGACTTCGAGAACATACACCTGATCATTATGATCAACAATAAACTGAATGTTGTACAGTCCGATGAATCCGAAACCTTGACCGATCCGGATGGCGTAGTCAATAATAGTACTTTTTACTTCGTCGCTGATCGTCTGGGGCGGATAGACCGAAATGGAGTCGCCGGAATGGACGCCGGCGCGTTCGATATGTTCCATGATGCCCGGCAGATAGACGTCTTTTCCATCGGCGATGCCATCGATTTCCAGCTCCTTGCCGACGATGTACTTGTCGACCAGAATCGGAGCGTCATGGGAAATTTCCTTAACCGCGTTGCCCATGTATTTCACGAGTTCATCGTCATCGTGAACGATTTCCATAGCGCGGCCGCCCAGTACGTAGGACGGACGAACGAGAACCGGATAGCCGATGCGCTTGGCGATGTCGAGCGCTTCTTCAACGGTAACCGCGGTTTCGCCCTGCGGCTGCGGGATATCAAGCTTTTTAAGCATCGCTTCAAATTCATGACGGTCTTCCGCAAGGTCAATGCTCTTGAGCGACGTACCGAGAATCTTGACGCCGTGTTCGGCAAGGGAAGCTGCCAGGTTGATGGCCGTCTGGCCGCCGAACTGAACGATGACGCCTTCCGGTTTTTCGAGATCGATGACTTCCATGACATCTTCGGTCGTCAGCGGTTCGAAATACAGCTTGTCGGAAATCGAGAAGTCGGTCGATACCGTTTCCGGGTTGTTGTTGATAATGATGGCTTCATAGCCGGCCGAACGCAGCGATTCGACGCAGTGTACGGTCGCGTAGTCAAACTCGACACCCTGACCGATACGGATCGGGCCGGAACCGAGAACGATGATTTTCTTATTGTCGGAAGGAATGCTTTCGTTTTCCTGCTCATACGTCGAGTAGAAGTACGGGGTGGCGGAAGTAAATTCGCCGGCGCAGGTGTCAACCATTTTGTAAACCGGAACGATGCCATTGGCGTGACGCAGGTCATACAGTTCCTTTTCCGGCACGTTCCAGGCTCTGGCGATGTAGGAATCGGAGAAGCCGTTTTGCTTGAGGATGGCGAGCGTTTCGACATCCATCGGTTTTGCCATCATCAGGGATTCGAGGTTGATGATGCGCTCGAGATGCCACAGGAAGAACGGGTCGATCTTCGTCATATCGTGAAGTTCTTCAATCGTGCCACCGTCGCGCAGCCATTTGCCCAGCGCGTACATGCGCAGATCGCTCTTGCCTGTGATCAGCTTGGCGAGATCTTCCCTGGACAGTTCGTCAAGATCCTTTAAGTACAGATGATCGACTTTCATTTCCAGCGAACGTACGCCTTTGAGGAACGATTCCGCAAACGTACGGCCGATGGACATGACTTCACCAGTCGCCTTCATCTGCGTACCGAGGGTACGGTCGGCGTTCGGGAATTTGTCGAAGGGAAAACGCGGGAACTTGGAAACGATGTAGTCAATCGCCGGTTCGAAGCAGGCGTAGGACGATTTGGTAATCGGGTTGAGAATTTCATCGAGGGTCAGGCCGACTGCGAGTTTGGCCGAAATGCGCGCGATCGGATAGCCGGTGGCTTTGGACGCCAGCGCCGAAGAGCGGGATACACGCGGGTTAACCTCAATGACGTAGTACTTGAAGCTTTCCGGATCGAGGGCGAGCTGTACATTGCATCCGCCGCAGATTTTCAGGGCGCGGATGATTTTCAGCGAAGCTGAACGAAGCAGCTGGTTTTCGCGGTCGGTCAGCGTCTGTACCGGAGCGACAACGATGGAGTCGCCGGTATGAATGCCGACAGGATCCACGTTTTCCATGTTGCAGACCACGATCGCGTTGTCGTTGGTATCGCGCATAACTTCGTACTCGATTTCCTTGTAGCCGGCAATCGACTGCTCGATCAGGCACTGGTGAACTGGGGAAATTTTCAGACCGGCATCGCAGATGGTGCGCAGTTCTTCTTCATTGTCCGCAAATCCGCCGCCGGTTCCGCCCAGAGTGTAGGCCGGACGGACAACGACCGGGTAGCCGAGGGTTCTGCAGTATTCCACTGCCTGATCCACGGTGTGGACGATGTCGCTTTCCGGCACCGGTTCGTTAATTTCACGCATGAGCGAACGGAAGAGTTCGCGGTCTTCCGCCTTGTTGATGGCGGAAAGGTCGGTACCGAGGATTTCGACACCGTATTCATCGAGAATGCCGTCTTCCGCCAGTTCAACAACCAGGTTCAGACCAGTCTGGCCGCCGAGGGAGCCAAGAACGGCATCCGGGCGTTCCTTATAAATAATGCGTTTGGCAAAGTCGAGGGTAATCGGCTCGATGTACACCTGGTCGGCAACAACCGAGTCGGTCATGATGGTCGCCGGGTTGGAGTTGATCAGAATGACTTCATAGCCTTCTTCACGCAGCGACTGGCAGGCCTGTGTTCCTGCATAGTCGAATTCGGCAGCCTGGCCGATGACGATCGGGCCGGAGCCGATAACGAGAATTTTATGGATATCCGTACGTTTAGGCATTCTTCTTTTTCTCCTTTTCTTCTTCCATCAGCGCCATGAAGCGGTCAAACATTTTCTTGGAGTCGTTCGGGCCGGCATTGGCTTCGGGATGGAACTGAAGCGAGAAAACCGGGTATTCGGTATGCATCATGCCTTCGCAGGACTTGTCGTTCAGCGCGACATGCGTCATTTTCAGACCCGTTCCTTTCAGCGAGTCCTTATCGACCGCATAGCCATGGTTCTGGCTGGTAATTTCCACATGGCCGTCTTCGAGATCAACAACTGGATGGTTGCCGCCGCGATGGCCGAATTTCAGCTTGTAGGTTTTGGCACCGCAGGCCAGCGCGATCAGCTGATGGCCCAGGCAGATGCCGAAGATGGGTACTTTTCCGATCAGATTGCGGATCGTTTCAATCGATTCCGGCAGATCTTCCGGGTTTCCAGGACCGTTCGTGAGCATGACACCGTCCGGGCGGAAGTTCATGATCGTTTTCCAGTCGGTGTTATACGGAACAACGACGATGTCGCAGCCGCGCATCGACAGTTCGCGCACGATGCCCAGCTTGGCGCCAAAGTCCATCAGGATAACTTTCGGTCCGCGGTTTGGTACCGAGTAAAGCTTGGAGGAGCTTACGCGCTTTACCTGATCGTGCGGCAGTTCCGTTTCCTGCAGCGTTTTCACAATTGCGTCCACATCGGCGTCGACATTGGCCATCGTCGCGCGCATGGTGCCGTGTTCACGGATGCGGCGGGTCAGCGCGCGGGTATCCACTTCGCTGATGCCTGGGATATTTTCGTTTTTGCAGAACTGGTCGAGCGATTCGCAGGCGCGCCAGTTGGAGTAGTCGTCACAGAGATTTTTGACAACGAAACCGAACGCAGCCGGTTCAATGCTTTCCCAGTCGTCGCGGTTTACGCCGTAGTTTCCGATGAGGGGGTACGTCATCAGAATGATCTGACCGCAGTAGGAGTTGTCCGTAAGGATCTCCTGGTAGCCGGTCATTGAGGTGTTGAAAACAAGCTCGCCGATCTGGAAATTGTCGGAGCCGAAGCCCTTGCCTTTCCAGACGCTGCCGTCTTCAAGAATCAGCAGTCTGTCTTCCATATTTATTTATCCTTTCTATTTATTTATCCTTTCTGGTCCATACCGGGCGGCCCTCCGACCACGTCTGCATGACGCACACATTCGCTGTCCAGCCGCCAAACGGCGTATTTTTCCCTTTCGATTCAAAATCGGCGGGGTCAATGGTGTAGGTTCGATCAAAATCCGCCAGGAAGAAATCCGGGCGATAGCCTTCGCGCAGCTCGCCGGTCTTTTCCAGACCGAAGCGCTTCGCGGGCTTTGCGGCCATCCACTCCAGCAGCTGTTTCAGACTCCAGCGTTTCTGGCGGTCCACAAACTCGGTGTACAGCAGCGGGAAGGCGGTTTCGAGAGCAACGATGCCAAAGGGCGCCTTGTCCATCGGCCGCGTTTTTTCTTCCATCGTATGCGGGGCATGGTCGTTGGCGATGAAATCCAGCGTTCCATCTTCCAGCCCTTCAATCAGCGCCATGCGATCTTCATGCGAACGCAGGGGCGGATTCATTTTTTCCATCGCATCCTGAACGTCCCTGTCTTCCAGGAGCAGATGATGTGCAGTCACTTCGGCGGTGCAGTTGACGCCGTCGCGCTTGGCCTGCCGCAGTGCTTCCACGCTTTCTTTTGCGGAAATGTGATCTGCATGGTAAGCCACCGGAATCTGGCGTGCATAGCCGAGATCGCGAATGAGCTGGGCGCTTTCACAGGCGCTCGGAATACCGATCCAGCCATTCTTTTTCGCGTACGGACCTTCATGCACCGAAGCGCCCGGCGCGCGATAGTTCATGTCTTCGGTATGGCAGGAAAAGAGCACATCGGCTTCCACTGCCTTTTTCATGGCTTCCTGCATGACATCGCCGCTCGCTACGCCGACGCCGTCATCCGAAAACTGATGAATGCCGAGTTTTTTCAGCGCCGCATAGTCGGTCGGCGTCCTGCCGGCTTCATCGTCGGTGATTGTTCCAAACGGAATCACGCGTACAACGGCATCGTTCGCGATTTTTTCCAGATACGGTTCCATCGTCTCTACAGTTGATGGATACGGGCGAAGGTTTGGCATCGCGAAGATCGTCGTAAAGCCGCCGGCAGCCGCCGCCCGGCTTCCCGCGGCAATCGTTTCCTTGGCTTCGTAGCCTGGTTCGCGCAGATGCACGTGGGTATCAACCAGACCGGGCAGTACAGCCAGGCCCTTGGCATCGATAATTTCCACATCGTCATCGACTTCAATTTCTGGCGCGATCTGAAGGATTTTTTCCTGATCAAACAACATTTCCAGATTCTGAAGCGAACCGTCATAAAAGATGCGGGCGTTCTTGATCTTGATGGGGTGAAGCCCGGAAAATGCGGGTTTCGTGTTCACAGAGATTTCCTCCTTTATTCGGGTTTCTCTTATTTATCGTAGATTTAACGGAAGGCTCCGTCTTATCTTTCCTGGATTCGTAAGTGTTTCTGGCCGGTTTCGCCGGCTTTTTATGGCTCAGGCCTTGCTTCGGCCAAAAGGCTCGAAGCCGAGAGCACGGCGGACAACCGCCTTGCGGACGAGGACCCCGTTTTTCATCTGCTGGAAAATGCGGCTGCGGCTGCATTCCACCAGATCGGTATCAATTTCCACGCCGCGATTGACCGGCGCCGGATGCATGATGATCGCATGATCCTTCATGCGCTTTTCCCGTTCTTTCGTCAGGCCGTAGCGGCTGAGGTATTCCTCGTCGCTCAGGCTTTCGAGGCGGGCGCCGCGTTCACGCTGAATGCGCAGCAGGATGAGGACGTCAGCCCATTCAATGTTTTCGTCCAGATCCACAAACGGGTAGCCTTCGCGTTCCCATTCTTTCGGTCCCGCAAAGCGGACTGTCGAGCCGAAGCGTTCGAGGGCTTCCTTGTCGCTGGCCGCAACGCGGGAGTGAGCGACATCGCCGCAGATGAGCACGTTGAGGTGATCAAGGCGGCCAAATTCGTTGTAAATCGTGAGCAGATCGAGCAGGCACTGTGTCGGGTGATTGCCCTTGCCGTCTCCGGCATTGATGATGGGAACTTCAATATTTTCCAGTTCGCGGAAATATTCGTCCTGGGCGCTCCGGATGACCAGAACACCGTAGCCGAGCGCCTCAAAAGTGCGCACGGTATCGTAAAGCGTTTCCCCCTTTGTCAGCGAAGACGATTCGGGGTTGAAGTCGGCGGCCTGCAGTCCAAGCTGGTATTCCGCGCTTTCAAATGAGTAGTGTGTACGAGTCGAAGGCTCAAAAAAAAGATTAGCAGTAAGTTTCCTGGATGAAACAGGAACCTGCCAATCTGATTGAGAACTATAAAAAACCTTCGCATCATTGAGAATATCGAGGATATCCTGATTGGATAAATCCTTCATAGTGAGAAGCGACTTTGGATTCATTCACTTACCTCCCTGATGTCCAGATCCATGGTGATGATCAATTTGATCTTTTGGATTATAGCGCAAGTCCCCGCAGGATGACAAACAAATTTCAAGCGTCGTACCCTGCAGGAATTTTTCCCCTCCGGATTGCACCATTTCCCTTCTTTTGGATCATTTTCAGAATGTATCTCTTCGAATTAGGAACTATACCATGCGCAGTAAAAAAGAAAAATCAGACGATCCGCGTCAGGCAAACGGAAAATGGTATAGGGGCAAGCAGAGCCAAAAGCGTAGATACAGATCGGCAAAAGTAAAAAACGAAATTTCCACTTTACATAAAGCATATACATCCATTTTACCCTAAAAAAACTGTCAAAGATTCGATGGCGACGCGAGTCTTTGCAGGAATTTTCCGCCCTTGGACTGCACCGCTTTCTTTCTTCCAGGCCATTTTCTGAATGGATCTCTTCGAATCCGGAACTCCACTTTGCGCAGGAAAAGGGAAATCAGATGATCCGCGCCAGACAAACGGAGAATGGTATGCGGGAAAGCCAGAACAAAAAGTGCAGCTACAGATCGACAAAAGCCAAAAGCCCGATATCCGATTTACATAAAGTAAATACAGACTTTTTAGGCCAAAAAAAACTGTCAAAGTTTCAATGGCTGCGCAAAGAAAAAACATCCTGCAGGAAAACAGAACCAAAATGTGTAGCTACAGATTTGCAAAAAAACTAAAAAGGATATTTTCGCTTTATATAAAGAAGATATAGACTTTTTTTCACCTGAAAAACTGTCAAAGATTCAATTGCCATCCCAGTTCCTGCAGGAATATTCCGCCTCTGGACTTTGCCGTTTCCCTTCTTCTGCGCCATTTTCCGAATGGATCTCTTCGAATCCGAAACTATGTTCTGCGCAGTAAAAATGGAGTGCCGACCGGTTTTCGACACTCCGTTTTTCTGTTTCCTCATTTTTTCACGTTTTTTACTGCCGGACTGGGCGCACTTACGGGTTGCATCGTTTGCAGGGCTGATAGCCTTCCGCAATCAGCGCATCCCGGCTGGCAACGACATCCTTGCGGTTTTTCGGTTTCATATCCGCGACGGACTTGCAGTCGGGGTGATGGAACTTATGCGTATTCGTATTGCAGACGTAGGACGCTTCGGCAGCCGGAGCCTGGGCGGGTGCCTGGGCATCGTCGCCAGAAGGAGCGGCCTGTTCCTGACCCGTTCCGCCGACGGCGATGGTTCCGTCCGCTTCATTAGATCCGTCAGCATAATTGATGGCCACACCCGGTTCGCGGTTGTACGCAAAGACGCAGAACTGCAGTCCCTTTCCGTCATCTTCGACAGATTTGGCTTCCATCAGGACACCCTGAGCAACCAGATCGTTTCCTTTGTAAATTGGGGTCACCCGGTACATGACGTGGTTTCCCGTCTGTTCAATATAGTCCCGGGCCTGTGTCTCATACGGAAGCATGCCTTTCGTATTCATCGTCCGGGTTCCGGTAATGAGGTTGCGCGGATTGGCGTTCTGACCGGAAAGCATGTAAGCCACCAGATGGCAGCGGTTGTACACATAGCCGTTTTCCACAAACGGATATTCCTTGTTTTCAAAACCGGTCGGATGCACGGACGAAATATCGCCGCGATCTTCCTCCGGCATGATTTCCTGACCTAAAGAGGCGTAGCCCATAGTCGCTCGGCCAAACGCATCCAGATCGAAGTAATGCTGGAAAGCCTGCGTCGTTTCTTCGTTTTCTTCAAAAAACGGGACGTTGTCATGTATGATCGCCACCGGATTTCCGGTATAGGGCGGAATGTCGTCCGCGGTAAAGTCGTAGCCAGGCGCGTACGGCTCGCTTTGACTGTCTGCCGCGGCCGTTTGCGAACTTTGCGAAGACAGGCTGGACTCATTTTGCAGGGAAGACGTTTGCTGACTTTGCGAAATGGAAATCGAACTTTGCGACCGGCTTGCATCCTCGACGGAAGAAGCGCCGCATGCCGTCAGCAGCGGGATCAGAAGCAGCACAAGGGCGCGGTTTAAAATCCTGGACATCGTTCTCGCCCGTTTTCGCACTCTGTGCGAAAATCGATGCGCAGAAGAATTAAAGGGGTTCATCGTCTCAGTTTCCTTTCCGTAAAAGACCAGCCCCTTTTCCATCGCCAGAAAGCCCGAAAAATCCGCTTTGATTCCGATTATGGGAAGAGTGTGGTCTCTCTTTTTTCTCTCATTCGTCTATATTTTGGACCAGTTGTCAGAGATTTAGAATTATTCGGGCACAATTATCCGTTAAATAAGGCGATTTCGAATTTCGCCGAAATCGTCTCGTAAAATTTGGGGTCCTTTCTGGCGTGTATGCGCTTTCGTCATCTTCACATATTTAGGCGCTAATCCTTTGAAATCTCTTTTTTAGAATGATTTTGGAAATGAGGAATTCCATGAACAATAACATTATTTTCTATCTCACCTTTAAAAAAGATCTTGTCTTCTTCTACGAGAATCTTCCGCTTCGCGAAGCCCTCGAACTGATGTACAAACACGGCTATACCGCCATTCCGGTCATCGGTCTGGACGGTACATACGTCGGCACCGTCAGCGAAGGCGACTTCCTGTGGTTCATCCTGCAGAAAGGCGCGGATGCAAAGACGCTCGAATCCTATACAGTAACCGACCTGATTCGCGACGACTTCATGCCGCCCGTCAACATCAGCGTTTCCATTGACGACATTCTGGAAACCGCCCTCCACCAGAACTTCGTTCCCGTCGTCGATGACCGCAGCATCTTCATCGGCATCATCACCCGGCAGACGCTGCTGCGCGCCCTGGGTTCTTCCTCTTTGCAGCCTTCGCTTGCCGCGATGCCAAATTCGGAAAACGCCTCAACGCGCATCTAGCGGCGCGATCCGAAACCTGTTTTATCGTATTGCTTTTCTCCCTTTTCTCCTTTGTTTTCTTTGCCTGCTTTTTCGGGAAGCAGGCATTTTTTCTGCCCGGACGCGCAAAATGACGCTTCTTTCCAGCTTTTTCTGAGCGCTCTGTGCGCCCGTTTTCAAAAAACCGGTGCATGGTATAATCAGTTCACCTTTCGAGGGAACAACACGTTTTTTAACAGGAAAAAATCGACTTTCAAAATCGTATTTTTCCATACAATCTTCTGTTTAAAATTCTGGAAATGGAGCTGATGTTCTTGGTGTATATAAGTCTGTCCATTCTTTCGTTTGCGGCAGCCCTCTTTTTTCTGACTCTGACCATGCAGCCGGCAGATGACGCCCGCTATACGGCCATGGATCTCTTTCTCGCTCTGCTCTTTCAAGTGCTCAGCGCCTGGCTGCTCGTCCAGCTGCCTGCGGTAGCGGCGGTGCTCAACGGCCCGGCTTCCTTCTGGATTCTCATGGCGATCGAACTGATACTTGGTCTGATCTGGGTGCATCTTTCCAAACGCATTCACTTTTCTTCCGCCAGCATGAATTCCCTGCAGAAACCGCTGCTCAAGCTGTTTTTCTGGCTGCCGGAAGAAGCTGCGGACAGCGACGATGAACTCGTCCGTCTGATTGAGGCTTCCTCGGTTCCGGAAATGGAAGAACAGCGCGAAGTACTCGAAAACGCGCTCGATCTCAACGACACGTCGCTCGATGAAATCTGTACCCACCGTTCCGATATGGTGTGCCTGTCCATGAAGGAAGATCCGTCCAAGTGGAAGCAGATCATCATGGCTAACCGGCATACGTTTTATCCGATCACCAACGAAAGCGACGACGATATCGTCGGCGTGCTCGATACCCGCGATTATTTCCGTCTGAACGGCTGGGGCAAGAAAACCATTCTCGATCACGCGGTCGACAAGCCGCTGTTCGTTGCCGAAAGCAATACCGCCGATGAGCTGCTGCGCATGATGAAGCAGCGCCACACGTACATCGCCATCGTTCTCGACGAATACGGCGGTGTCGTTGGTCTGGTCACCCTGCACGACATTATCGAAGAGCTCTTCGGCGATCTGTCCGAAGAGGAAGAAAAGCGGCAGGCGGATATCGTCCGGCTTCCGCGCGGCGTCTGGCGCATTAACGGCGAAGCCGATCTGGACGATGTGTCCAAGGCGCTGGGCATGGACCTGCACCTTGATGATTTTGAAACGTTCTCCGGCTACGTGCTCGGCTCCATGGGCTACATTCCCGAAGACGGCAGCCAGCTTGAAACCCGCATCGGACCGCTGTCCATTCAGATCCGGCGCATTCAGGGACACCGCATTCGTCAGGCGCTCGTCAAAGTCGAAGATGAACCGAAGGGAAATCCCGCGCCAGAAAGCACTCCAACTGGAACCGCAAAGTCGGGCTCAGCCAGACACTGAGCGCTCCAAACGCGGAAGCCAAAGGCAGGACAGTCCTCACCATTTTGAAAAAGAAAAAAACAAATGGTCTTTTCCAGTCGCCGAATCGGGCGAGAGGAAAAGACCATTTTTGCGTAGTATTGAATTTTCAAAGACTCCTGCAGAACTCTGGAAAGAGGAAAACCTTCCGAAAGTGAGAGCTCTGTGCCTAAAACCGGTTTTCGATGACGCCTTCCTTGAGCTGCTTCATCTGCTTCCATGAGCGAAGCACGAGAATAAACGCGAGCAGAGCGGAAAGCAGATCGGCGATCGGCTGGGAAACGACCAGTCCTTCAATTCCCCACATCAAAGAAAAGACGAAGGCGAGCGGAATGAAGAAAATGATCGTGCGGGAGAGGGAGACAAACACCCCTTTGCCCGGCTGGCCGATGGCCGCAAAATACGTCGAACTGAGCGACTGAACGCCCTGGATGCAGATGCCCATCAGGTATACGCGAAGCATGATCACACCAAAGCGGACGTACAGTTCATCGCCGGTTCCAAACAGAAGAATGAGCGGTCTGGGAAAGCACTGAAAGAGCACTTCGACAAGCGTTCCTAAAACGACGACCGAAATCAGACCCTTGACCATGCATTCCTTCACGCGCCCATACTGCGCGGCGCCATAGTTGTAGCCGACAATCGGCTGAAGGCCCTGCGCAATGCCGACAATGACGGAAATGAAGAGGCCGTTAAGCTTGAAGGCCACACCGCTGGCCGCGATTGGAATATTGGCGCCGTAAACGGACAGGGACCCGTAGTACTTGAACATGTTGGTCAGAAAAATCTGAACCACAAGAACCGCCGCCTGGTTGAGCGCTGAAGCCATACCCAGGTTGCAGATTTTCTTCAGCGGCGCCATGCGGATTTTGAAGCTGTCCGCATTCATATGCACATGCTTGAAGCGCGGCAGATAAAAGAGTGCGATGACAAAGCTCACGATCTGGCCGATAATCGTCGCCCACGCCGCACCGGCCATGCCCCAGTGAAAGACGAAAATGAAAATCGGGTCCAGGATGCAGTTGACAATAGCGCCGACCACCATGAAAAACATGGAAAAGGAAGGCGAACCGTCCGCCCGGCAAAGCTGGGAAATGCCGTTGCTGACAATGAGAAAGGGCATGCCAAGCAAAATGACGCGGGAGTATTCGAGCGCGTAGCCGTAGTTTTCCGGGGTGGCGCCAAAAACCGGCAGCAGAGCCGTAATGCTCAGCTCGCCAAGAACCAGATAAATCAGCCCGCTTAAAAACATGAAGCTGAGCGCCGTTCCGGCCGTTCTTGCCGCCTCATCCGGACGTCCTTCGCCCAGCTGCAGCGAGTAGCAGGACGCGCCACCCACGCCTAAAAGCAGGGCGATTGCCAGACAGATGGTCGAAAGCGGAAAGACGACCGTCGTCGCGCCGTTGCCCAGATAGCCAAGACCCTGGCCGATAAAAATCTGGTCAACGATGTTGTAGAGCGAGCTCACCAGCATCGCGATGATGGACGGGAACGAATAGCGAAACAGCAGCTTCGAAATTTTCTCGGTGCCTAGTGGATTGCCGGCGGACAGTGTCTTTTCCATCGTGTACCTCCTGATCGTGCAAACGGACGAATTTCTCCGTTTTTGTCGGTGAACGCCTCCACGAAAACGTGCTGTAAAAAGGACAGGCGTCCATTTGTATACGAAAGGATAGCACACAATTATTTTCAGTACGGAAAAAAGTAAAATTTGGTGCCGTTTCGCTTAGTGGATTTTCCGCTCTCCTGCTGCGGTTTGCGGATGTTTTTTCGGCAAAAGAAAAAGTCCCGATTTCTCAGGACTTGAAATCCTACGACTTTAAAAAGGCGATAATGTCTTCTTCCTGGAGCGCGTCCACGGATTCCGGAGTATCTTCGACATCCACTTCAATGGCCAGTTCGCCGTTGTCGTCATAGACATGACAGGTGAAGGGATGTTCGTCGATTGAATCGAAATCGAAGCCGGCATTGCTCGGCAGACACTGCGAAAGCATCAGCGGTTCATCGCCGGTATTGATCAGGCGGCGTCCAATGTTCGACGGAATCTTGTGGAGACTGCCTTCTTCCAGTTCTTCGCACCAGCATTCGCCGTCGCGGCTGAGGAACATGACCAGACCGGTTCCTTTCATGCAGAGCAGATATTCTTCCGCATCCGGATTGACGTGAAAATGACCTTTCGTGCAGAAGTACTGGTCATCCACCTTGCCCGGATACAGGGTAATGTGCCCCCAGTTGAGATGGCCTTCGCCCGGCTCAGATTCCTTGACGATGTGCTCATAAATCTTAGTTTCCGGATCGAGGGTCGGATCTTTGCGGCGGAAGTAATCCGCGTCTTTATAGCGCATGACCATTTCGGTCAGATTGTTTCCATTCAGACGTTCCTGCCAGTGATGGGTCAGCTGTGACTTGGTGACCGCTACACGTTTGTGATTTGTATTATCCATATTCAGTACCTATTCCCGTTTCGCTGTATGACGCAGCGGCATTCAGGCTTGCCTGCAGCCTGTCCCCAGAACGCAAGGCGGGCTTCCCAACGGGAAACTTTGACAATCAGGCAAAGGGAAAGACTCGCGTTCGGATCATCTGTGCTGGAAAGCGGGGGCTCTTTCCGGTACTCAGGTTATAGCGCTTTTGGCACTTTTTTTCGTTTATTATGCTTATTATTATTGAATATTTTTGATATTAGTATCCTGATTAGATTATATTCCTTCAAACGTCCGGGCGGGATGCGGATTTTGAAAATCGTTTGATAACGCAAAGCAGAACGGGACAGGCTTCGCGATCGGGGCGCCGACACTCGAGCAGTTCGAGATCGTCACGTAAAAGAAGGCTTTCCATAACCGCTTTTCGTTCTTGATCGCCTGGCGCGAGCGGATAGAAAACCAGAGCCATCCGGCCTTTGGGCCGAAGCAGATCTGCCGCGGCGTTCACGGCTTTTACAGAACTTTCTGGCAGAGTGGATACGCCGTGCAGACAATGGGGGTCATAGCCAAAATTGAAGATCACCGCATCGATCTGCCCTTCGTATTCAGAAAGGTCTTCTTTCATAAATTCGTGGGAATGCAGCCAGGCGGTAATGCGCGGACCAGTCATTTTTTCGCAGCTGGCCGCATAGAGCTCCGGCTGGACTTCATAGGCAAAGACATGCGCCGCACGATGATCAAGAAAAAAGCGGGAGTCCCGGCCCAGACCGAGCGTTGCGTCCACGCAGATCGCCTGCTCATGAAGGACGTCCAGAAGAAAGTCGTGTGCTAGTTCACTCATGGATTTCATGCTGGTAATGATCCCCTCCATTTCCTCGAATCACGCATTTTCCATTGTTTTATTTTGTTTTGCGATGGCTGCCTATGCCTTTGGAGCTATCTTCAAAATTAAGAATTCGTCGAAAGTGCAGTATCTTTTTAGTCTTCGCCGTCAAAATCGTAAAAGCTCTGATCGTCGCTGAACACCGGATCGGCGTTCTGCGAAATCTGCGCGAGCAGCTTTTCCGCGCTTTCCTGCAGAGCGGCCAGCTGTTTTTGTAAAAGGGCGCTCGTACGGCACGTCTTGCCGGCGTTTTCGCAAAGCATGGTGGCCTTGATTTCCAGCGAACGGACTTCCTTTTCGAACGCTTCCATATTGGCCGCGCGGTAGAAGCTGCGCGCCGATGCCTGCAGCGAGAAGACGACGCCGCAAAGCGTGGTCGGCGAAACCAGAAGCACATGGCGGGAGAGCGCGTACTGCTGCAGCATCGCTCCTTCCCCGCAAAGGTAGGCGTAAACCGCTTCGCTGGGGATAAAGAGGAGCGCTTCATCGAGCGTCTCTTCCGTGATGTATTTATCGGCTACATCGTCGATGTGTTTCTTTATATTCTTTCTGAATTCTTTTTCATAATACTCCGCCGATTCGGGTTCTTCACACATCCGCAGGTAATTTTCCATTGGAAATTTCGAGTCAATGCACAGAACCTGATCGGACTGCGGCATATGAAAGGCGCCGTCGCTGATGCGTCCGTTTTTCAGATGGTACTGCGTGCTGTACAAATACGGACTGTCCCCAAGATACGTCCGTACGATGGATTCCAGCTGGTATTCGCCCCAGGTCCCGCGCCGTTTGGCGTTGGCCATGACCTGGGTAATGGAATGGACTTCATCCGCCAGATCTTCCGAGCGTTCGCGGGCAGAACTCGTATCGAGCCGTACCTGTTCCAGCTGGCTGCCCATGCGCCGCAGATGAATCTCCTTGTAGTCGCCGTCCTTTTCCACGATGTGATACAGATCGCTGACTGAATTCATCAGCGAATACACCGCGTAGCCGACCAGCGCCAGCAGCACGATCATGACAATCATTAAAGCCACAAGAAATCCGTTCATAATTTTCCCCTTTTTTCTTTTTAAATCTTTCCCGCATGGCCCGGGATTTTAAAATCCGGCCTGGACCATACAATCTGTACCCCATTTTAATAAATTCAGGCGCCTTTTTGAGGCGCCTGATTGCTTTCTTCATCCAGACGGTGTTCCTTAGCCATGAAATGACGCATGAACCGTCGTCCATTTTTACAAAACAAAAACCAAAACAAAGTGTCACAGAGCTTTACAGAGTGTTACAGAGCCTTGCAGTGCCTTACTTGCTCTTCTGGGCATTGCGTACGACTTTTTCTGCCGATCTGAGCAGGCGAAGCTGATCTTCTCGGGTTTCCCATTCAGGATGGAGAATGACCTGATGCAGCACTTCGAGAAGAACATCCCGGCGCTGACTGCCCTGGAGATGCGTCTGGGCAATGACGTCATCGCCGTTGATTTTCAGCTCGGCGATGGTAAAGGGATGCCTGTCCTTTTCCTGTTCAAAATAGGCGCGGAAGAGGTCAAGGCGTTCGCGTCGGTCCTTGGTCGCGTGCGCTTCAATGTCGGCTTCCTGCAAATCCATCAGCTTTTCAAACAGTGCCTTGGTATATCCTTTCTGGACCAGGATTCGATAGAGGCTCTGGTACGCGGGTCGAAAAAACGTATCGTGATCCGGGATCAGTTTCACCACGTCTTTCTGCAGCTGTTTTGGCAGCTTAAGACGGGAAAGAATGACTTTGGCGTGTCGGGCCGACGCCTGTTCGTGACCATGGAAATGGTCGCGGCCGTTTTCATCGTGGAAGCGCACATCCGGCTTGCCGCAGTCGTGCAGCAAAGCCGCCCAGAGCAGAACGGGATCGCGATGAGGCAAATAGCGCAGCACATCGATGGTATGCGTGAGCACCCCGCCGTAATGATACGGGGTACACTGCGGCGTACTGGCCATTACTTCCACTTCCGGAATCCAGGGTCGAAGCAGATCCGCCATCGGTTCGATCAGGCGTGGATCGTCGCGCAGAACCGTTTCGATCAGCGGCGCGACGCGCTCTGCAGCCAGTGTGGAAGAAAGAGCGCTTTTTTCATGAATGGCTTTGAGCGTGTTTTCTTCGATCGTGCCCTGAAGCCGGGCCGCGAAAGCCCAGGCGCGAAACATGCGAAGGGCATCTTCTTCAAAACGCCCTTTCGGATCGCCGACCGCCCGGATCTGGCGTTTTTTCAAATCATCGATACCGCCGTACGGATCGATCAGCCCTTTTTCGGGATGATAGGCCATGGCGTTAATGGTAAAGTCGCGGCGGGCGAGATCTTCACGAATATCGCGGGTAAAGGAAACCGCGTCCGGATGGCGATGATCGCGATACGTCCCTTCTTTACGCATCGTCGTCACCTCGATCGGACAGCCGTCCTGCAAAACGGTAACGGTGCCATGTTCGATTCCCGTGGGAACGACGTGTTCGAAACGGGCCATCACCTGTTCGGGACGGAGCGTCGTCGTGATGTCATAATCGTTTGGCGCGATCCCGCGCAGGCTGTCGCGTACGCAGCCGCCGACCAGCCACGCTTCTTCGCCATTGGCGTTCAGCGTATCGAGTACCTTCTGTACCGGCTCAGGAATGGGCAGCTGAAAGAGGCATGCAGCCCCGGGATTGAGCGTGTCTTCTTTTTTTCCGATTTCTTTTTCCATATCGACGGCTCCTTTCTTCGTTTTCTGTATAGCTTTGCGCCCTAAATTTCTGACTTCACTTTATCATGCGGCTGTTTTCACTTTATCACGGGGAAATGCCCGTGACGATCTCTGCATTTTCGGTTTAAGCCGGAATAGCTGTACACCCTCCGGCGGCAGAAAAATCGTTCCGGAAAAGACGATTTGTCCTGCGCCCGGGCATAAAAAAATCCCTCCAGAAAGAGGGACATATCATTCGGGATCAATACGGTATGCGGCTTACGAGCGGCTTCTGGAACATTTTGCGGCGAAGCTTGCAACCGCGCTGGCCAGGCATACGAAGAGAAGCGCCCAGCCGCAGGGGACCAGGAAGAAAGGTTCATGAAGAACTCCCTGGGCATCCAGTGTTGAGCCGATCAGGGCGAAGAGTCCAAAGCAGAGTACGGCTGCGATTCCGGAAATCAGTGCCGTCCATTCCCAGACTCTGGAAGCTGAGTGTTTTCCCGATCTGGCAAGGTTTGCGTTCATAGGTATTTCCTCCTTTTTTTTCTGGGAAATCTAAGTCTACGATACCGATCCAGGAGATTCGAGACAGACGCTCCCATCTTTTCGCACCATGGGAGAGCTCCTGTCGATATCGACCCTCTACTCTAGTCATCTTCGTTCGAAAAGGTATTGCTTTGCCTGAGATTTTTCGAGACGCAAACGAAAAAGCTTCTGTGCAGAGATTCGCATACGCCTGCACAGAAGCTTTCGGTTTTTGAGTGTTTTTTAGATGCAGCGATGGGTCTTAAACTAGAACGCGCGCACGTAAATCGGTTTGGAAGTACGGGCGATATCCTGTCCGAGCTTGGAATCGCTGAACATGAATTCGAGTTCCTGATCTTTTACGACGCCGCGGATGGCCGCAGTCAGACGTGTGAAAATACCAGTGTCTTTTTCGTTGGCATCCACCAGGATGAACAGCGTTGTATCCGGTTTGTTCGGATCTTTCAGACGCTCCTTCATGTAAATGGCGTTGATCGCCTTGTCATGGAAGCCGGCTGAAATCAGAGCCGCTTCGAGATCCTGCTGGTCGCCCGTAAGGTCGCGCAGGTATACGTTACTGTTCTGGGCCAGGTTTTCCTGTTTGAGCGGTGTCTTGTAGGCATCCGCAAAACCGATCAGGAAATCGGACGGGAAGCGTACGTTTACGCCAGCCGGGTCAACGACAATGCCGTCGACATCGCCTTTCGCGCTTCTTACCATCGGCAGGAACTGTTCCGAAGAAAGCAGCAGGCAGTTTACGCCCGGTTCGCCGAAAGCGTTTTTCATTTCGGCAACACTGGTGAATACCGGGAACATTTTCGTTCCGTCCTGACTTGCAGCCGTCATAAATGCCATTTTGGCATCTTTCGGGAACTGAATTTTTCCGTTCTCCAGTTTGGTCGGTTCCTTATCCCATTTGGCAGGGACATACACACGGGTATCCATGAGCGCCTGTCCTGCTTTGAGCAGGTCTTCGTCCGCATGGGTTTCCTTCATTCGGACAAGCGCTTCGAGCAGAATGTCGTTCTGATATTGTTCCATAATTATTCTTCATTTCCTCCAACAGCAGCTTCCTCGAAGAGAATGGATGGAGCGGCTGTGCTGCGCATTTCCCATTTCAGGTCATCGCCGACAGCCTCTACATGATTCATCAGATCGATAAAGTTTCCGGCTACAGTAATCAGAGTCAGCGGACGAACTTTCCGGCCGTTTTCCACCAGATAGCCCTTGGCCTGTAAAGAAAAGTTCGTACTGACAAAATCAATGCCGGCATGCATTCCCGCAAGTTCGCTGATCACTACACCATTGTCCATTTTTTTCAAAAGAGAGTCAAAAGAATTCGGGCCCGACACAATATAAAGGTTCATGCTGGAAACGGTAGTTGCACCGCCGCCGGAACGGAATCCGTTGCCGGTGGATTCGGCATCCATTTTCAGCGCAGACTTGGTGTTGTGGAGAACGGTTTCAAAAACGCCGTCGCGAACGACTGTTTTTGTATATGTCGGACGGCCTTCGTCGTCATAGTTCCGTAAGAAGAGCGCGTCTTCATTGCGCGGATCGTCCACGATCGTGATCTGATCCGAGAAGATTTTCTGGCCGACCTTGCCGCATAACGGCGAAATGCCGCGGGCGATCGACGTACCGTAAAACATCCCTTCCAGGCAGGAGAAGAGCGTCGACATGGCTTCGTTGTTGAAGATGACTTTGCAGGTGCGGCTGCTCAGCGATTTGGCGCCGATCTGGTCCTGCACGCGCGTAACCAGACGCTTTACGAACGCGTCCTGATCGAAATCATCGAGATCGTAGACGATTTCTACACGGTAGTCGTCATATACTTCCCCGTTATCGCGCATCGTAATCTGCGCGGCGATCACCTGATACTGGTAGGCGCTGGACACTTCCGTCCCCAGCGAGTTGGTCAGCTCGCTGCTCACTTCGGCGCTTTCAAAAGAAAGTTCATTGACCAGACTGACGCGGCTGTCGGCAGCCAGAAGCTTGTCTTCCAGAGACGCGAGCACTTCCTTAATGTGCGCCGGATCGGCCGGTTTCCAGGTCTTTTTCGAAATGGTCTCTTCGCATTCCATCGGTCCGACAAGAACGTCCTTTTCCGATTCCGAAATGCGGTCGGCATTATCGCGAAGCTGACCGAGAATTTCGTCCATGTCTTCGTCTTCGATTTTTTCGAGCGATGTCGAAACGATTTTTCCATTGGCCATGGCGCGCAGCGAAGTGGAAAGAATACGGGATGTCGTAAACGAATCCATCGTATGGTCAAACCACTGCAGAGAACGGGACGTCTGCCGCGTCTGCGCGATTTCGAGGCCTTCCAGTCCAAGCTGGGCTGACCGTTCAATCCATGCCTGCTTATTCATTTGCGGTACCTCCTACAGTAATGGAGCTGACCCGGATGGCCGGCTGGCCGACATTGGTCGGAATCGATCCGGAAACCGATCCGCACATACCCTGCGCGAGTTCCAGGTTGTCGCTGACCATATCAATGTTCTGAAGAATTTCTGCACCGCTTCCGATCAGCATGGCGCCGATAACGGGATCGGTGATTTTTCCGTCTTCAATCAGGTAGCCTTCGTTTACGCCGAAGTTGAATTCACCGGTGTTCGGATTGACCGAACCGCCGCCCATCGAACGGCAGTACAGACCGAAGGAAATGTCCTTGAACATGTCTTCTTTCTTATCCGTTCCCGGTGCGATGAACGTATTGCTCATGCGGCTAGTCGGTTCGTACTTGTACGATTCGCGACGGCCGCTTCCCGAAGACGGCGTATTCATGCGGCGGCCGTTAAGACGGTCAACCATGTACTGGGTCAGAACGCCGTGATCGATCAGCAGTCGTTTCTGCTGCGGGTTGCCTTCGTCATCCATGTTCTGGGAACCCCATTCGCCCGGAATCGTTCCATCGTCCCAGGCGCTGACTTTTTCGCTGGCGATTTTTTCGCCTTTCCGGTTGGAAAATACCGAAAGTTTTTTGGCGACGCTGGTCGCTTCAAGGGAATGGCCGCAGGCTTCGTGGAAAATGACGCCGCCAAAGCCGTTATCAATAATGACCGGCATCACACCGCTGGGCGCCGGTTTGGCGCGAAGCAGTACGAGGGCAATTCGAGCCGCCTCTTTCGCCATCTCTTCTGGCGAATGGTCACCTTCAAAATATTCGAGGCCTTTGGAAGCGCCCGGTGCAGTGTAGGCGGACTGCACATTGTCGCCTTCGCGCGCATACGCCTGAACGGCCATACGGCTTCTCTGTCTTGTATCCGCCTTGAACAGACCGTCCGAATTGGCGATCTGCACGTCCTGATGAATGGACGACAGCGAAGCGCTGGCTTTAAAAATCCGTTCATCATAGCCGCGGGCCGTCTTGATGGCCCGATCGAGCAGAGCGAGTTTTTTCTCGTCTTCCGTCTTGAACGGGTCCTGTTCGACTGGGGAAATGTTTTCCGCCCGGCTCAGTTCATTCAGAACGACGTTTTTTCCCTCTTCTTTTTTCCCGATGGCGCTTCGCAGATCGTCTACGATGCCCTCGAGAACTTCCATATCCATTTCATCGGTGTAGCCGTAAACCGATGAAGTTCCTTTATACAGACGAATCCCCGCTCCGGCGCGTACGCTCGCGCTGATATTCTCAACGTTGTCATCGAGCTGCGTCATCGACTGCGTGTGGGTTTCTTCTTCAAAAATCTCCGCAAAATCCGCTTCCGATTTCATGGCGCGGTTCAGGAGTACTTCTACTTGTTCTTTTTTGAGCATTTTTATCACTCCTCTATCTTTTCAGTATACCGCAGGACACAAGCCCTCTTCCACAAGGGGCAGAGCGGCCTGGATCTGCCGGTGCTTTCTGTCCATTCGGCTATAAATTCGTATTACGTTCTCATTTTATAGCCTTCTATATTTTATTTTTTTCTTTTTTTTGTTTTTCCTGTTTGCATCTCAGAGGTTTTTCTTATAGTATGAATAAGCTGTTTGACAGCAATAAAGATTTTCAAGTCATATTCAAACTTTGCGCCATTAGCTCAATTGGATAGAGCGTCTGACTACGGATCAGAAGGTTGTGGGTTCGACTCCTGCATGGCGCGCCATTTATCGGGACGTAGCACAGCTTGGTAGTGCACCTGGTTTGGGACCAGGGGGTCGCAGGTTCGAATCCTGTCGTCCCGACCATTTTATTATTTTGGCTAGGTAGCTTAGTTGGCTAGAGCATCCGGTTCATACCCGGAAGGTCGTGAGTTCGAGTCTCACCCTAGCCACCATTTCTTATGTTTTATTTTTCATGGACCCTTAGCGCAGTTGGTAAGAGCAGCTGGCTCATAACCGGATGGTCGCGGGTTCAAGTCCTGCAGGGTCCACCAGTTACCTACAGTCCTTAAGGAATGTTGTTGCAGGAGCACCGATTGATTTCTGAAAAAAGTGATAAAATTTCTTGCATCCAGTCATCCTTTCGGTTATTATATCTAAGCACATCGCGGGATAGAGCAGTCTGGTAGCTCGTCGGGCTCATAACCCGGAGGTCGTTGGTTCAAATCCTTCTCCCGCAACCATGTGGTCTCTTAGCTCAGTTGGTAGAGCAAAGGACTGAAAATCCTTGTGTCGTTGGTTCGATTCCGACAGAGACCACCACTTTGTAAATCACGCACCCAATTCGGGGTGCGTTTTTTTATGCCCGGTTCTGGTCATAGCCTTGCCCTCTTCATTCGACCCAGAATACCGAAATCTTAAATTCTCTTCCATACAGACAAGGCCCCGGAATCCATAGACAGGATCCGGGGCCTCTATTCTTCTGCTATTCTTCGATTTTTATTCAAGTTTTCTGTCTGTTTTCGCTTTTCTGGATCGAGCTTACCTATCCGATTCGTCCGGCACGCTTTGCAACTTCTTCCGGATCCGCCAGGCACTCAATTTTGTCCAGCTTTCCCTTCTCGTCAAACGTGCAGATCATCGGAACGCCCGTTGGCGGTTCATAGATCAGGGAAATGCCAAGATCGCGTTCGACGTCTTTCAAGTCCTTATTGGCGTCTTCAATCAAATATTTCAGCAAAACGCCAAGGATGTTTCCATGCGCCGCAATCAGTACGGTCTGCTCCTTTTCCAGACAGGGGACGACTTGTTCCCTGTAAAACGGAACGATTCGATCCATCGCCATCTGCATAGATTCGCCAAGCGGCAGCTGTTCTTTCGGTACATCCGCATATTCCGAAGACTGTCCAGGGGTGCGCGGATCATCTGGATCGAGCAGTGGTACCTTTGCGTCGAGTTTGCTGCGCCAGGCATCCACTCTGGCTTTTCCATATCTGGCAATTGTTTCCGCCTGGGTGTGACCCTGCAGCGCCCCATAGCTTCGCTCATTGATGTGCCACCTGCGCGTTACCGGCATTTCTTTCTGATCGAGTTCATTCAGCACATGATCGAGCGTCTGATTGGCGCGTTTGAGCCGCGAAGTGAAGGCCCGATCGATCTGGATGCCTTCTTCTTTCATCCTTTTACCGGCTTCTATAGCTTCTCGGTGTCCTTCTGGACTCAGATTCACATTCGACCAGCCGGTAAACCGTTTTTCCTTATTCCATTCGCTTTCGCCATGACGAAGCAGGATCAGTCGTTTCATACCGCAATTCCCCTTTGATTCCATACGTCTGTCCGGACGTATCGCCTGTCCGATATCCTCCCCAGCATAGCGACTCTTCCGTAAGTGTCAAACAATCGACGGGTATACGCGAGACTGAATATTAGATACGCTAAACGGGATCCCTTTCGAGATCCCGCTTGGCGTATTTTTTATTCTTCATCGTTTTCTTCATACTTCGGATCCGG